>CAZGYL010000148.1:0-9977 GCA_964529985.1 uncultured Planctomycetia bacterium
ACCGAAGACGGCCTTTGGTGCCGAACTACACCTCCATGCGCAGCAAAATAGGTTAGCCTGGCCTTCTGCTGCAATGATTTCGGTAGGTCACCCCCTTTGAGGCCTCTTAAGCCCCATGGTTTGGGCAGGTGCACGCCATGTGCGTAGGTGCCGGCAGAAACCGGTTCGTACTGGTATAGGGGCGGACCCGTGGGGCCCGATTCTCAATTGCCGCCCCGAGTAAACGCAAAGATTTTCCTTGGGCTGCCGGGGTTGGGGGCCTAAACTGTGATGTGTTGCCGTATGAAGGAGGTATTCCGGCCATGATCCGGCAAGCCCTTTTCAATCTCCTTTTCCTCGTTCTGGGCTTCGGTCTGTGTTACCTGCTCTTTGTGCGGACCTCGGAGAGCCCAAGGCGGCCTGCGAGGATCTCAACGCCGATTCCGGCCCACCGGCAGAACCCTGCCCCTCCACCTCCGCCTAAGGAGAAAAAAGCCCGGAATCCAAAGTCCAAAAAGCCTGCGATTCTCTCTCAGCTTATAGCTTCTTTTCCGGTTCCCGAAGTACCGAGGGGACGCGGCAGAATCACAGGGAAGGTTGAAACCGAAGCGGGCGATCCCCTCCCCGGAGTTGAAATAAGTTGCTGGCTGGATCCTTACCGCAGCAAGGCTTATCGCCCCCCGGAGGGCAAGCTCAAGACCCTACAAGAAGAGATAGAGGCTTTCCTTGCAAGGAGACTCTGGCAGGAAAAGGCAACCTGGAAGGCTCATACCGACGCGAAAGGATTTTTCGAGGTAAGCGGGTTACCGGAGGACGGACGCTTTACTGTTTCCGCATCTATAAGTGGATACAAAATCCAAGGGCCCAAGGGAGTTCCAGCCTACCACCACGTTAAGGTCGGCCGGAATCTTCATTTCACTGCAACTCCTCTTTCCTCTCTCGCCATTTCGGTTCTTCTTCCCAACGGCTCAGAGCCTCCTGAAGCACAGATCAAAGTGGAAGGGCCCGGCGTTGGAAGAACCTACAGGTGGACACCCGCTGAGCCGAATGTGGAGCTCGAACCCGGCCCGTACGACGTTTTTGCGTCGGCCGAGTTGAACGAGAATTACTTTCGATCCGAATCCGTTCCCATTGTCATCCCCGAGGACGGGGTTCCCTCTCCGCTTACCCTCAGCCTCAGACCGCTGGGCGCAATAAAAGGTGAGGTCATATTCCAGCCGGATCAAATCCCCGACAACGCGTACGTTCTTCTCTCCAAGGTCGCAAGACCGGAGCCGGTACCGATCGAAAGCATGGCCGGATCTTCAAAACGAGAATATCTATCGCCGACCACAGGCGACTCCGCCTACCTTTTCAAGGATCTGACCCCGGGGCTTTATTATCTGGCAGTCGCCCTTGCGCACAACTCCCTGCTTTGCGCGGACGCTTTTGTAGAAGTGCAGGATCACACGGTTATCAAGAACATCGAAGTTCCTCCCCTTGATCCCAGCCGGTATATAGTACTTTACGCCTACAGCCCGCGAGGAAAGCTTCTAAGAGACATCACAGTCCAAGTTTACGTAAGAGGGGCAAACTTCGGCGGAGCCCTTACGACAGCCGTAATCAAGAAGAGCGACAACTCGTCTCTCGTAGTCCTTCCAGAGGACTCACCCTCGTTCCGAAAAGTGCTTGGAAAAGACTTCAACAAAGAAAGCATGCAGTATTTCCTCCAGGTCCGAAGCCCAAAATACGGCACAAAGAAAGTACCGATCGATCCGCGGACACAAAACCAGGTTGAAGTGGCCTTCGTGCAGCCCGCCGTGCTTCACGTCACAGTCACAGGATACGAGCGCCTCGGGTACGATCGCGATATTTGGCTTACGCTTCAGGGATCGGAACCCGGCTCTTCTGCTGCAACCAGGATAAGAGCTCCCGATAAAAGTGCAGCTTTCTCACCGGTTGAGCCGGGGTCGTATATTCTCCTCGGACGACTTTCCACACGCGAAGGCTCAAGAGAACTTTTCAGAGTGCCACTGGTCCTTGAAGCCGGCAGTAATTCGATTTCCGTGCCTCTTCCGGAGCTCTATGATCTTGTAGTCCATGTACCCGGAGCGGATAGAAGATCCTGGGTGACCCTGAGGCTGAGACAGGGTAAGAATCTGAACTACCTGGGACAAAAAAGGCTCGACGAACAGGGCAACGCCGTTTTTCACGATCTTATCCCCGGAGAGTACTCTTTAAGTTACAGGGGCTCCGGGAAGAAAGCGGAAATCACACTTTCAATTCCCCAGCAGACAGAGGTCACCCTGATCCCTACGGAGTAGGCTGCATGCGTTTTCTGGCAGCCGCCTTATACCTCCTCTCTTCCCGAGACCTCTCTCCAGGCCCCGCGCGTCCAGTTCCGTCATTTTAATAAGCGATAAGAAACAGTCAACCTCCGGATCCCGCCTTCACGCTCCACGGTTTGAATTTCCCTGCGTGAGGCCTTAGGATTCACAGAGGGGCTGCCTGGCCCGTCAGCTTCCGGTTCCTCCTTTGATTGCTGCAGGAACATGATCTACAACTTCGCTTTTGCCGCATTCGTGCTTTGTGGTTCGGGGACAGAGCCTGTGGTCGAGTATGCGGCCGACGGCAAGGTGTTCAGGCGCTACCACATCACAGAAGAGGGCATCCTTGAAGGCCTCTTCATAGAGTACCACCCAAACGGCAGGATCAAGCTACGCGCACGCTACCGCAAAGGCCGCCTTCACGGGCTTTACGAAAGGTTCGACAAGCAAGGCCGTCCGACCTCCACCTCCCTTTACATCGAAGGCACACTGGCTTATCCGCTTCTCCGCAAACAGGTTGAAGCGCAGCTTAGGAAACTCCGCAGCGTATCTGCACCGAAGGTATTCGATCAGAACCCGAGGGCCTCTCCTCCATACAGAGCCGGCAGGCTTTCCGCTCCCACCGTGCAAAACGCTCTTGTGCACTTGAAGCGGTACCGTTTTCTCTGCGGCCTGCCCTATGAAGACCTTTCGATAAAGCCCGACTACGCCCAGGCGGCACAACACGCAGCAGTTCTGCTTGCTGTTCTTGGCAGGCTCGATCACCAACCGCCGAAGCCACACGGCATGCCGCAGGATTTTTACGCGCTCGCCAAGCGAGGTTGTATGCGCTCCAACCTGTATGTCGGCACTGCCGGTCTCATCGGAGCTATCGATGGCTTCATGTACGATTCGGATCCCAAAAACATACAGCACCTCGGCCACCGCAGGTGGCTTCTCAACCCGCCGATGCTTTTTACGGGATTCGGCCTCTGCGGGTCTTTTGCCGTTGTATACGCCCACGACTCCTCACGCCGCCCGGTTCCGAAATTCGATTTCATTCCTTTTCCGCCCCGCGGATTTATTCCGGGGAGATTCATAACCCCCGGACATGCATGGAGCGTGAGCTTGAATCCAAAACTCTATGAAGTGCCCAAGAAGACCGGCGAACTTAGAATCAAGGTCATTCCTTTGGACCGTAGGCTTAAGCCCGTTGATTCCCCGCTTCAACTGGAAAGAGTAAACGTAAGCCGAATGCCCTACGGGGTCCCCTTGTGCGTGATTTTCCGGCCCAGGTTCAAGGCCGGCCTATATGGGCGCCGTTTTCTCGTTGACATTCCGGGCATTAAGGTCAAAGCGAAAGACGCACCGCATGTCCGCTACTACGTTGAGATCGGCGGCAAAGATTAAGACGAAAGCACCGGTGTACCGGCCACAGAAGGCCCCTAAGGGCCGTTTTGCGCCGCAATTGCGGCAGTCCGGCCTTCAGTGATTACCGCTTTCTTTTCGAACCTCAAGCAGGATTGCAATGTCGCGACAAAAGGCCTCGATGTCGCCGAGTCCATGCTTGACTTCCTGGTAAAATCGGGCACGGTCCAATACCAAATAATCGCGGACGAGGATATTCCTCAACGCGAATATACCGTGAAGCGGGGACTCAAGCTCAGGCCGCACGATTTTCTCACGTACAAGGATATCTGCGAGCTCTCCGAAATTTCCAGGTTTTCCGAGACCCAAGGCAGAAACAATGTGAGCGCCGATATCGATCATGCTCTGGGCGATTACCTCGACGAGTCTTTCCCCACGAAGATAGTTGTAGGCATTGCCGGTGTATTCCTCTTGCGGCACCTCAAGTACCTCCCGCAGAAGCGCGAGCGCTTCGCGGATTTTACCCAGTCGCGCGGTTATGACGTCGCGATCAATCATGGCTGCTCGCTCTCACCCATCGACGCAAGGAGTCCTCGTTCACAGCGTTCAGCTATCGGCTTGAAGTCGATGTACTCGATAAGCGTACGTGCCTCGTAGCGTACACGTCGTCTTTCGTTCGTGCACATGATAACAACCCCCTGCTTGATCACGCGGAACCCCAGCGCAGGAGGCGCATCCTCCAGATCCACAACGTCGACCCGGCGTACTCCGAAAACCCCACACAGCCGCGAGGCTAGTTGAAGCCGGCGCGCGAAACGGTCGGCGGCAGGAATTTCCTCCCCGAAAAGAACCCCGATGTCCACATCACTTAGCGCACTCTCCTCCCCACGGGCCCGCGAGCCGAACAGGTAGGCCACCTCGACTCCATAGGATTTGAGCAGCGAAGCCGCTTCGCTCAAACTTTTTTCGTCCATGGCCTTTCCTTGAATTTGTCCCTAAACCGGAGAGTACACAACATGCAGCCATTTTAGGGGGACAAGAAGGTCCGGGCAAGTTTGTACCACTTTCAATGCGCAGAAGGCCCTCTCCTTCAGACAAGCGCGGGTAACCGCACGTTTTTCCTTCCAGTCCGATTCGTCTCTAAATTCCGCCGGAAGCCCAACATGTTACCGCGCTGCGCGCCGCCTACTACATACTCATCGGGCGCATGTGCAATCCTTGCAATCAAGCTCGTCCTGCGTTGGATCGGAGCCCATTGCTTCGAAGGGCTCAGGAGGCTTGGGGCCTTCGGCAAAGAGGTATTGAAGGAGATAAATCGGGTCTGCTATATCGACTCTGCCGTCATCGTTCACATCGCCGGCATCCATGCACGGCAATGGGCATTGCCCCTCAGGAGCCTTTTCGGGGACCAAAAGACAAACCAATATAGTGACTGCATCCGAGATGTCCACCTCGCAGTCTCTGTTTACTTCCGCTCTTCTGAATGCAGAAGGCATAACCTTAACGCTTCCTCCCTCCACCTCGGGTCTCACTGTCTTACATTCAACAGTCAGTGCAATCTTAGCGGGTGGATCCCCAAGGCAATCACTGAAATGTAACGCGGTTACAGTTCCTACGGGCGCCCCTGACCTTATCTGAAATACAAGGCGTACAATTCTCTGATCCGTTCCCTTTGGTATCACCTCCCCAATAGGATCGGCCGTTGAGGTCACGCAACCCACAGTCAGACCGGCCTTTGTTTCCGGGCTGCAACCCGCCATGCTGGGCTCAAGGTTCGGCAGAAAAACCGAAGGCCCTGCTCCCTCGTTGAGCGCCTCCATGACAGGGCAGTCTTCCCAATCCACCGCGACGAGCTCAAGAACCTCAGGGTCATACTCCAACCCAAATGAGAAAGCCTGGATTTCTTCAGGATTCGTAAGCTCGACAAAGAGTTCGAATTCCCCTTCGCACTCCATGGCCTCCCTTGAGGTCAGCGCCAGCTTGAAGCCCAAGCTCAACTTCAGCGCCGCGATATCAGTGCCGCCTCTTGCTATCAGCTCATAAACACCGTCGCCGTCCAGCTCAGCCTGGCAAAAACGGATGAGGTCCCCTGAGAACGGAAGCTCAAAAGTCCCAAGTTCATTGAGCTCGCTGTCGTAAACATAGACGAGGCCGGTATCCTTCTGGGGAAAAGCAATGTGCACCTCAGAGCCGGAAATGATATGGCCCACCGCCGCGTTCTCAGGTGCTATCGTCTCGTAATCAACGGCTACACGTTTAAGCACATTCCCTGTTGCTGTTTCCACAGACAAGATCTCTTTGGACTCGAGGTCGTAGAAATAGAGCTCTCGCGGAGTCGCTTCAGCTATGATATGTCTTCGGTGATTCACCCCCAGAGGGATTCCCAGCTGAATGGGGCCCCATCTTTTGGTTCCATCCCCTTCAAGAAGGTAACAAACGCCGCTGGGCCACTGCCACACCAATACCTCCAACCGGCCGTCCCCGTCGCTATCCACTGCAAGCCCTGATATAAAGGCCTGTATCGTTTCGGGTGTGAAAATCCAGTAGACGGTTCCGTCCTCCTGGATGGCATAGAGATTCCCATCAAGATCCCAACAACCTATTATGATTTCGTCGTAGCCGTCCGAGTCGAGGTCGGCCGCATCGACCGGTCCCCCCGAATGAGAAGGATGCGGGCAGGACCAAAGCTCATTACATTCCGAGTCATACGCTTTGCTTCCTCCCCAAGTTCCCCACACGGTCTCTTTTTCCGGGGTGTCGTTGAGCTGAGCTTTCACCCCTGTATCAACCCAGTTGCCTAGGCCTCCGCACGTTGTCCGCTCACATGATTCGAGATCCAATTTATCGATTTCCGTTGCGCCTTGGGATCTTCCGACGTAAACAGCTGCCTGGGGTGCGGGGCACACCAGTATGTGCGCATAGTGAATTCCTTCGATGTCCCCGGTATCGCACAAAGGGGTTCCCTCTTCCTCATACACCACTATTCTGGTGGCAGAGGGATGCCAGGCGCTCCAACCGGGCCGAATGAACGCACTTGCGACCTCCTCCGTTCCGTTCCCATCAATGTCGCCGGCGTTCATGTACCCTTCGCAGTACATACCTTCCTGGCGCCAAAGCACCTCACAGTGAACCGCCTTGCCCACTGCGTCTCCAAATGCGTTCGGGCCTTTAGGGCCACTGAGAAGCATTCCGGCTACGATAAGAACAAGCTGCCATTTCGGGCTCACGGCTGCCTCCTCCTTTCAACCAAAAGCTCATGCCGCACCGACTCCTCTCCTATTCTCTATAAGCGCCGATTTTTCCCCAACCGGACAGATTTTCCCAAAAAAGAGAGGGTAGCCGATCGGTTACTTCACTTTCACAAGCCGGATTTGCCTTTCCTCGAATCTGCTGAGCCTATGCTCCGCGCATATCCCCCTGTAATAGAGGTAAAGCTCATCGCCAACGACCACCTGGCTGTCTATCGGGGCATGAGTGAGGCCCCACGTTCCTTTCTGCGGATTCGGCCGGAAGAAATCAGACAGGTAGTATGCACACCGACCAGAGGCACGCCCGACCGACCTCTAAGGACGGGTAGCAGGCTCAAAATCCCCTCCCGGCCTTCCCTCTTCGCCCATCAGAGCCTTGATGGGAAAAGCGATCGTGATCCTGCGGCCGTCCCGTAGGACGATCATCTCAGCCTTCTGCTTTGCCATGGCTCCGGCAATTAGCGCTTGGAAATCCAATTGGTTCCTGAATTCTTTTCCGTTCACACCTACAATGAGATCGCCTGTGCGAAACCCGGCCTTTGCAAAGAGGCCTTCGGGATCGTCGATTCTTACCCGCAGCGCATTGATGGGTTTCGGTTCGAAACGCACCGGTCCGCCGGTAGGTACCTCCACGGTCATAATGCCTCCCTGAAGGCCGTCCGATATAAGCTGGTAGGTCCCGGGTGTCAGTCGTTTGAAAACAACTTTCCCTTCGCTGTCAACCTTGGCCGATCTGTAATACCAGCGTTTTCCCTGCGCCTTTAGCCTGAGCCTTTTCACGTTCTCAGGTACGAAGACGACCAGATCAGAAAGTGGAGCTAAAGACAAAGTTACGTTGTTCTCGCCCGAAGCAAGGGTAACGGTTGCAGAGCTGAGCAGCGTTCTTCCAAAACCTACCTCTTCCTGCAGGACGACTTTCACTTCGTACACACCCGGCGCAAGCGGGCCGATTTTAGCAACTCCGCTTGAATCCGCGCTTTGCTCCTTGACTGCGACTGCAGAGAACGGACCCCGCCCTTCTCCCGGACGCGTTACCATCACTCTGAGCCTGACCGAAGGATCAAGTTGCTCCGTGCCCTCCAGCTTTACTGTGAGCATTGCAGGCTCAACGAACCGTACCGTAACCTCCCTATCCCGCGCAGGATCCACCTCCACCTCTTGCCGCCCGTAGGCGGGGCTTTCGACTATCAAGGTGTACGACACACTTTCCATGGTTCCGCGCGAATCGATCTCAAACTCCGGCCAAAGCACCCAAAACGACCCGTCCTCTTGCGGCAGCAGAGTTGCGCCACGCCTGCTTGACGTGTGTCGAGTTTCCATTTCAACGCTCACCGAAACACGGGAAACCGGATTTCCAAACGGATCATAGACCCAAAGAACAAGATAAGTGCCGGGATCCGGGGGCGGGACACGGAGATTGCAGGTCGACATTCCCTCTCCCACCTCGACCAGAGCTTCGGCGGCGATACGCTCGGTGTCGCTCCAAAACACCACCAGGTGGTAGGTCCCCGGCTTAAGCCCGGTGAATTTGAAGGCGTAGTCGGATTCAACAGACGCTAAGCTGCGGAACTTGAAAGATAGACCCCTCAACCGGCTCTTGTCCAGCTTCCCGCTTCTCGTACCGGGTACGCAAAAAACCTGAACTACATCGGGGCCCTTCACTCCGTCGAATATCACCTTGCCGGAAATGCCCGACTCCGCATGGAGCTGGAAGACCAGTGGTTCCTGCTGCACCCCGGGCTCGACTTTGATAGTGACTTCTTTCGAACGATACTGTTGCTCTTCCACGTTTGCCGTGGCGTAAAGAGTCAACACTCCGGGATCGACCCTTACGGCCGAATCAGTAGGCTTCCAGTGGATTTCTCGGCTGTTACCGCCCGCTTGAATTGTGATCGAGGCGCGTTCCGGTTGAGAGCCGTCGGGAAGGAGGACCTTAACCGGTATCTCAGCTACGGGTTCGGCGATAAAGACCACATGATTTCCAGGCTGGACCGCCCATGCCTGCCGCCGGGATTCCGTTCTTATGCGATAGCCGGGCAGTTCTGCCGTTACACTGTAGGTCGAGTCGGCAGGCAATCCAGCGATCCGAAAGGTGCCGTCCGGGCCGGTTTGAACCTGTCGCTTGAGCACCTTCCGCCACTTCTTAGCTGCAATAAAATTCAAAACTTCTCTTTCAAGGCCCTTTTTAGGCCACCGTGGATCGTCCACCTCAGGCACCTTCCGTGGAATCAATGTAACTGTTACGCCGCTAAGAGGGGAACCGGCGGTGGTCTTGACCTCACCGGTTACAACACCATCGGACTCCTGCTTGGGCTCTGGTCGTACCGCAGCAATAACGCGCGAGAGATCCTCCCACCCCCGGCGGCCCGCGTCCCCACGCGAGGCCGTCTGCGGCGATCTTACCGGCCGCTCGGGCTCTTGTACGCCCTGCACTACGGGCTTCCGTACGGTGCCCCCAAGCTTGGGCGCAGCCGGGGCCTGCACCCCCGGCACAAGCAGATACCGCCCTATTAAAAGCCCGATCAACAAGAAAAGAAGGTTAAGTACAACCGTACGTGCCATTGGCCTCTCCTCCTTAAAGAGCACCTTCCGCTCGTTTGTGCGACTGTACTTGTAACGTCGAATACAGGAGCCCTGATTTCAGCCGTATTGTAACCCCGCACCGCTGGAAAAACCAAAACTAATTCGACGCCGCTTCGGTTTCCTCGCCTCCCCCTCCTCTTGAAAAGAGCAGCGGCCTCAAGAAACCACCCGGCATCACCCTGAGAACGGGTGCCTGTCTCGCTCTCCCTCGGAACCTAAAGGAAAGTTGACCCGCTGGCCCTGAGAACGTCGCTTTTCATTGCCCCTTCTCCCCTCGCTCGGCAAAATAGTAGATCGATGACGTCTTCGATCACCGGAGGTCTGGTATGAAGCAGTACTACAGGGCAATCATTAAGAAGGAAGGAGACTGGTGGTTCGGGTGGATTGAGGAAATCCCCGGCATAAATTGCCAAGAACGAACCAAAGAAAAGCTCCTCGAAACTTTGCGTGAGACTCTCCGCGAAGCCATAGAAATGAACCGTGAAGAGGCGCGGCGATCGGCGAGCGGCAATTT
>CAZGYL010000149.1:0-9957 GCA_964529985.1 uncultured Planctomycetia bacterium
GTCCGGTTTTGGCGAAAAGCCAAAACCGGAAGGTAGTTATTGGATGAGGCACTAGGGACGATACCCGCGCAGGAAGCGGCGGTACTGAGCCAGGGCCATAAGAGGCCAGTAGTGCGGGTAGTAATGGTATTTCATGTAGAACACCCGCGGGAAGCCCGTACCGGTCCACTCGTCTTCGTTCCAGGTTCCGTTCTCGGTCTGGTGCTCAAGCAGGTAACGGATCCCGCGCCGAACAGCCTCACTGTCTCCCTCTCCCGCAGCAAGCAGGCCCATGACCGCCCAAGCCGTCTGAGAGGCCGTGGAAGGGCCTTTGCCTTTTCGGTTCGGGTCCACGTACGTATCAGCCCTTTCGCCCCAGCCACCGTCCTCATGCTGGACGCTGATGAGCCACTCCACCGCCTTGCGCACATATGGTTTGGTCATGTCTTCCCCGATCAGGCGCAAGCCCCGCAGCACCTGCCAAGTCCCGTACAAGTAGTTCACTCCCCAGCGCCCGTACCATGAGCCGTCTTCGCACTGCTGGCGCTTGAGAAAATCGATCGCCCGGCGGACCACGGGGTGCCACAGACTGAACCTCTCGGGTTGGATCGTAGCGAACATCTCCAGCACCCGGCCGGTTATGTCCGCTGTGCTCGGATCGATCATGGCGTTGTGATCCGCAAAAGGTATGTGGGTGAGAAAAGTCTTATCGTTGTCCCTGTCGAAGCTTGCCCAGCCTCCATCTCCGCTCTGCATCCCCAAAACCCAGCGCAGGCCCCTTTCGATCGCCTGATCCACCTCTTCCCAAACGCCTCGCGGCGAAACGTTTCGGAGAGCCATAAGCACCATGATCGTGTCATCAACGTCGGGGTAAAACTCGTTGGCGAACTCAAAGTACCAGCCGCTCGGCGGGGCCGGGTTCTTTATCTTCCAATCACCTTCCAGCTTCACCTCTTTTGAAAGAAGCCACCTGACCGCCCGGGCGATACGCGCATCACCGGCGTTGTAACCGGCTGTGGACAGCGCGTAAGTGGAGATCGCGGTGTCCCAAACAGGTGAATGGCAAGGCTGAACGCGGATTGAGTCATCTTCCGGGTCGTGGATTTCAAGCTCCTCAAGCGCCCGGATTCCTTGAACCATTGCAGGGTGGTCGTCCGGATAACCGAGACATTTGAGCGCAAGCACGCTGTTGAGCATTCCCGGCAGAATGGCCCCGAGCCCCCCCGATCTCTCAAAGCGCGCCATCATCCAGCGTTCGGCCAATTTTACCGCCGCCCGCCTGGCGAGTCCGATGGGAAACCCTTCCGCTGCTTTGAGCGCCTTGTCGGTCAGCAGGAAAAACGTACCCCACGAAAGCGGTTTGGAAGGCTTGGGGGGCCCGAGCTTTGCGTTCTTTCTCCCGCCGACGAAAAGCTCGTCAACACCCCGTTCCGGAGGAATAGGGCATACGGGCTTGAGCGCGTAGAGTATCGAAAGCGGCACGAATATGGCCCTGGACCATGAAGACATGGAGTATATGTTTATCGGGGCCATTGTGGGCAGGAGAATCATCTCAGGTGGAATCGCCGGCACGTGCGCCCAATCAAACTGCCCGAAAAAGGCCAAGTATATCTTTGTGTACGTGTTGGCCTTCGCCACCCCTCCAAGTTCCAAGATCACGTCCCGGGCCCGGCGCATATCAGGATCGTCGGCTGAGACACCCGCCAATTTCAAGGCGAAATAACTTAAAACCGAAACGGAAACGTCCGGGGGCCCGTGCAGGTAGTTGGGCCAACCTCCGCCGGGTAACATCGCACGGCGGATTGTTTTCGCGTAACGCGGAATCGACGGGTCATCATGCTTGCCCATGAAAACCTTGAACAGGATGAAATAGCTCTCAAGGGTCGTATCCGCCTCAAACTCAGCCACCCAGTAGCCGGGAGGATGCTGGCGATTGAAAAGCCAGCGCGCGGCTCGCGAGATGCTTTCAGAAAGCTCCGTGTCTGTGAGAAGATCGGTCCGCGCCGCAAGCGGCTGGGGGAATGTAACGGGGTTGTTGGGGTGCGTACCTTCCTGCCGATTGTAGGCCGTCATGATCGCCTCTCCTCTGGGTCCTTCCGCCGGTTTTTGCGTTTAACCAAAAAACGCCGTGGTTGCTTGGAGATACCCTACGATACTCTGCAGCCCGCCCGCGGGCAAGTCCGTTCCATGGGGGCGGGGAATTTATAAAAAGATCGCCGTGGGCGAGTGCTCGAATTGAGGACATAGGAACCGCGGATTCAAAGGGTCCGGCTCAACTCTCGAACCTTGCCAACGAATCCTACGACAGGCCGCGTTTAAGCAGCGTGCCGTCTGATACCTTGTCCTTCGTCGCCCACGGCGCATGTGGTCGTCTCGAAGTTCGACCTAAGCCTAATCGAACCTCGGCCGCAAGTCAATGATCTATCCCCTGAAAATCAGACCGGCGATTGATTAATGCTATATATAGGGCCTGGTATCAAATGTGGGTACTACATAGTGTGGTCACAGCCTATTTGATTCCAGGGTCGCGTTCCCGCTCAAGCACCAGGAAAGTGAACGGAAAAGCGTGCCGCTCGTCGGCCGGCCGCCTCCGGCGCTCAATCTCCCTGAAGCCCAAATGCTCAAAAGCGGGAAAAAAAGTGTCTCCGGGAAGCTCGGCCTCGACCACAGTAAGATAAAGTCTATCGGCAAAAGGGAGAAACTCCTCGAAAACCCGAGCCCCACCGATAACAAACGCCTCCGGGCCGTGCTCTGCTGCAAGTGCCACCGCCTCGGGTACGCTGTGAGCCACAAGGCAATCTCGTGCCCTGAATCCAAGATTACGGGTAAGTACGATATTCACGCGACCCGGCAGGCTCTTTCCCAGAGACTCGAAGGTCTTGCGTCCCATTATGACCGGCTTGCCGAGGGTCAACTCCTTGAAACGCTTAAGATCATCCGGCAGGTGCCATGGCAGCCGGTTGTCTTTCCCAATGACTCTGTTGCGGCCGAGCGCAGCTATCAAGTAAAGACGCATTCTTTTTCCTGCACAGCAATTGGTGCTACACAGCAATTCATGCTACACAGCAATTGGTGCCTTTATGTGCGGGTGCGCACGGTAGTTTTCGAGGTGGAAGTCCTCGTAGCGAAAACCGAAAATGTCCTTGACCTCGGGGTTCAACCTCATTGTCGGAAGGGGGTAAGGTTCGCGGGTAAGTTGCAAACGGGCTTGTTCTATGTGATTCCGATACAGGTGCACGTCTCCGAAAGTGTGAATGAACTCGCCCGGAGCCAGGTCCGTCACCTGCGCCACCATCATGGTAAGCAGCGAGTAAGAAGCTATGTTGAAGGGCACCCCCAGGAACACATCGGCGGACCGCTGATAGAGCTGGCATGAAAGGGTCCCTTCCACCACGTAGAATTGAAACAGACAGTGGCAAGGCGGCAGAGCCATCCGATCCAGATCAGCTACATTCCATGCACTGACTATAAGGCGGCGGGAGTGGGGATTACGCCGTATCTCCTCAACCACACGACTTATCTGGTCGATCTTCCTGCCGTCGGGCGCTTCCCACGCCCGCCACTGCCGGCCGTAAACGGGCCCTAGTTCGCCGTTCTCGTCCGCCCAGGCGTCCCAAATATGAACGCCGTGCTCATTCAGGTAACGAATATTTGTATCACCGCGCAGAAACCAAAGGAGTTCATGGATAATTGCGCGCAGGTTGAGTTTCTTTGTGGTCAAAAGCGGAAATCCCTCGCTGAGCCGGAACCGCATCTGGTAACCGAAAACGCTCAGCGTGCCGACACCGGTACGGTCCCTTTTCTCGACCCCGTTCTCAAGTATGTGCCTCAGTAGATCCAAGTACTGGCGCATGGCCGACCTCCGGAAGCGCTGCCTGTGTTTCCAGCCGAACCTTAGCACACGCACCGGAGGGGATCAACGCCGGGGTCGGAGAGCACCGCTATTGCAGAGCCCTCTCAAGGAGCGACGCACACTCGGTTGCGCCCGGTGCGCTTGGCCGTGTACAAGGCCTCGTCGGCGGCCTTCAAGAGCTCTTCGGGCGAGCTGTACTTACTTGAGAAGGAAGCTACACCGACACTCACCTTTACGCTGCCCGTGAAGCCTTCGGTGTGGATTTCGTTCGCCGCAACGCCCCTGCAGAGCCGCCTGCCGAGGTGTTCGGCCCCGCTTCGTCCCGTTTCGTTACAAAGCAGCAGGAACTCCTCGCCGCCGAACCGGCAGACTACATCGTCGCGCCTGACAAGCCGCCTGAGTACGGCCGCGGTTTCTCGAAGTACCGCATCGCCTACATCGTGCCCGTAATTGTCGTTTACCTTCTTGAAGTGATCGATATCAATGATCATGCAGGAAAAGACCCGACCGTGCCGCTGCGCCGCCGCCCACATTTGCCCGAGGGCTTCAAGTGCATAGCGCCGGTTGGGCAGGCCGGTGAGCGGGTCGGTTAAAGCAGCCTGCTCCAGCTTGCGGTTGGCGATTCCAAGCTCAGCTGCATAGCGCTCGATCTGCTCGCGGTCGCGCGCCACTTTCCTCTGCAGTTCGACGATCCTGCGGGCGGCATGCATTCGCGCTTTGAATATGCGCAGTTTGAAAGGTTTGACCACGTAATCGTCGGCCCCCGCTTCAAACGCTTCAACAAGGTGCTCTTCGTCCTCGCACGCTGTAAGCATAAGGAGGTAAATCTCTCGGGTCGCTTCCGCCTGCCTGAGCGCGCGGCAGAAAGCCAAACCGTCCATACCCGGCATCATCCAGTCCGTAACGATGATGTCGGGCTTTTCTTGGAGAGCCTTCGCCAGCGCCTCGTCGCCGTTTTCGGCCGTGCTCACAACGTAGCCGGACTCAGTAAGCACGCGCTCCAACAGGCGCCTGTCAAGCGGATTATCATCAACCAGTAAGACCCGGATCTGCTCCTCCCGGGTATCCTCGGGTTCCTGAGGCGCTCGGCCGTCCTGTTCCGTTGCGCATTGCTCCGGTTCTTCGACCGCCGGAGTTTTCGGATCGCGTTCCTGAGCGTTCTCTTCGCTTTCGCTCTGTGCGAGCAGCTCCATAAGACCGCACTGTTCTTTTGTTTTAACGTCGAGCAGCGAACCCCATTCTTTCCAATCCTGGAGGATCTTGTCATAAAGTCCGGCGAGGCTTTCGATCTCAAAACCGAGTTGCTCGCCCAAAGCGAGAAGCGAGGGAGCCATGCGCTGCCTGTGTACTCCGTCCGCTACGCAAAGAGCCGCACACAGTTCGCCCAATTGAAGAATCCTTGCCATTTGATAGGACAACGACTCCGGATCAAGGTCACTTTCAGTAGGATCGCTGCTGTAGTAGACGGCTGTGACCAGCTCTTCAGGGATACTCCAATCGCCCAGCAGGCAGGCTGTGAGCTCCCGGTGATCTATGGCGAACTGCTCTTGTTCGAGTTCTCTGAGGTTCAGCGTCGGCTTTCTGCGGTACCGCAGGAGAAGTTGCCCGTAAGCGTCAGGGTGGACCGTTGTCAGCGCAAGAACCCCGATCGTGCCTAAAAGGCCGCATGTAAACCCTTCGTCCGGCTGCGCCACGCCCTTGTGATCGCAAAGAGCCTTTGCTGCAACGGCTCGGGCCAGTGACCGAGACCAGAAAGCATCGTAGTTGAAAACTTTGCACGGTCCCTGGCGATATCGCGAAAGCAGTGAGAAGCCCAGAGCGAGCTGCCTTACGGTCGCAAACCCCAGCCGGAGAACCGCCGCGCGGACCGTCGTTATCGCCTTCCTGCTTCCGGAGTGCGCGGAGTTCGCGTACTTAAGCAGCCGGGCTGTCATTGCAGGATCGGCCTGAAGCACCTTGGCAAGCTCGTCTGGGCTTGCATCCTCCCGGCTGGTTATGCGAAGAATTTCAACGGCAACGCCGGTCGGCGATGGAAGGCGTCCGGTCGACCTTAGCTCTTCGATTCTAACCTTAAGTTGCTGGGGCACGCTTCTCGGCTCCCTCAACCCCAGTGGCGCTGCACGCCGGAAAACAAACGCGATCCCATAGAACGCACCACACCGGCCCCCAAAAAGCGCCGTCCCCCTCAGGCTGTTAAGGGCCTCCTTTCGTACATCGGCATAGACACACGCGGTCTTTGCCAAAAGACGCACCGGCGCGGTCTTGGAGCCCTCAGTCGCCGTTGAACCTCCCCGACCGGCATTCTATGATTGCCGGAACGCAAAGATTATTACCGGAAGTTTTTCCTTAAGGAGAGAAAGAACATGCAGGAAAGCGGAAAGCTTCCGCTCCTCAAATGGGCCCAGGAACTCCAAGCTCTAAGCCAAACCGGTCTCGCTTACAGCAAGAGCGCATATGACTCCGAACGCTACAAACGTGTGGCTGAAATCGCCGCCGAGATCGCCTCAAGCGCCGGAGCCGGCGCCCGGGAGCAGATACTCGGAGCGTTCTTGGCCCAGCAGGGTTACGCTACACCGAAGGTCGATGTCCGCGGAGCGGCTCTCCGCGAAGGCAGGATTCTTCTTGTCCGCGAACGGTCGGACGGTAAGTGGTGTCTTCCGGGTGGTTGGGCCGATGTGGGAGAAACTCCGAGCGAAGCCTGCGCAAGGGAGGTACGTGAAGAGAGCGGGATCGAGGTTGTTCCGCGTAAAATCGTCGGTGTTTACGACGCAAACCGCTCCTCAGGACCGCTTCCCCTCTTCCATGCCTACAAAATCATCTTCCTGTGTGACGTGGCGGGCGGCGAACCGCGCGGAAGCGTGGAAACAGAAGACGCGGCGTTCTTCTCCTTCGAGGATATCCCCCCGCTCTCTTCGCCGCGCACAGACCTGCGCCATCTTGAGGAGATTCGAGCCCACGTTCAGAATCCGCAAAGACAGGCCGCATTCGATTGAAAAACTCACCTGTAAACGAAAACTGCGGTCGCCCGGCAGTCTTTGTCAGCCCGGACGCGGACCCAATGAGCGTTGAATCCTTTCGGGAAGGCATGTCGGACAGGCGTTTCACCCACTTTGAACACCCGGTAGGGAATCCACAAGCGTCGTGTACCGACGGGGTCCACCTCTACGGTTATTTCCGCCGGAGAATTCTCCTGAACAACAAGTTCGATTTCGCGCCGAGCCGCGTTCAGAAAGAGAAAAGGTTCGGAAGGCACACCTGCATGCACTTCGCAGTTGAACCACACCGCACCGCGGCCCCGAAACCGGCCTGCACGCCAAAGAGTATCAGGGCTTCCGGTCCAAAGCCGCACTCCGCCCTCGCCTCTTAGAATACGAGGAGCCGCCTCTCCCAGGCCGCACGGGAGCCCGGAGAAAACCACAAGCCCGCGCCACGAGCAGAAATCTCCCGTCAGCGAATCAGTCGTTGCCACGGGTTTTACGCTGGGGGCGTACTTGAGCGAAGACAACTCATAAAAACCGCCTCCGATATCAGCCAGAAGCCTTTCCGTCACCACTTCGCGTACCCGCGGGAACAAATCCCCGCTCCCGAGACATTCGTGAAGCGCCTTGCCGGAAACAGGGAATCTGAGAAATTCCCACCGGCCCTTGCGCCGGATCCCGACCAAAGCCGAAAGATCGTCGACACCGGTTGCAATCACAGCCTCACTCAAACTGCCCATGTTGCAAACTTCCCCGAAAGCACCCCGCCGCACCAGCCGCACGCCCTCTCCGTCCCATTCTGCAAGAAACCCTTTGAACCCCGGGCCTGCTCCCGCTGCGCTTACAATCACTGTCTTGCCTGCGCAGTGCCCCGCCCGGAAACGAACCGAAGAACGGTCGCACAACCCAAGGGCCCGCGCGATATCCTGAATAGGTTTTGCGGTAAGCTTCTGAAGATCTCCCTCAAGGAGCAGTCCTTCAGCCGTAAGAAACAAAACCGCGCGCCCCGGCTTGAAAGGATGGCGGATCGTGGAGCAAATATGGCGTCCCTTCAGGCCGGTGAAACACTTCATGTTCCCGCGCTTATCCACCAAATAAGGGCCGATGCTGAGCAAGGCTCCTTGCGGCGTCCCCACGACGATCTTCCTGTTTGTAAACACGCCGTCTTGCGGAGCGAAGTTCCGAACGCGAGCCAAGCGCATGTCCGCTCCGATTCGATAAAGACCGAGGGTGCGTTCGGCCTTGAGATCTCCGTCCACCTGCGTTGCCAGGCACCACAAGCTCCCGGCAAAAGGCACAAGTGCGCCCATTACAACAGGCGATCTTGTGCCGGGTGAGGCAAAATGGCGAAACGCCTGCAGCCCGCCGTCTCTGCTCCCGCCGCGCTTCAGGCAGAAAAGCTGCGCTGAAGCCACACAGGTGCGCTCCGGGACAAGCCGAACCCACTTCAAGGCAGGATCGGCCGAAAGGATCCTATAGCCTTTTCCTTGCGGGAAAGAGGTCAGGAAACCCTCGCAGGTCCATGCAGCACCGTCCTGCGAGCTTTGGATCTCAAACCGCAAGGCACCCGGGGCGCCTTGCTCCTCAATCCATACAAAAAGGGTTCTTTCTTCGAAGCCGCCTGCAAAAAACGGATCGGAAGGTTTTCCGGCTTCAAGTTTTTCCCTAAGAAATGGTCCTCCCCAGCCGGAAGGAGATCCCCAGGTGGACAGTTCCTTCAACCCGCCGAACCAGAGATTCGACTGGGGCTGCCCGCCCACTCGATAGCGGTGGTGCATCACCGAATTATCATTGCCGGCCAAAACGAGCTTGCCGTTCCAGAGGCAGAAGTCCGGGGTCATCTTGAGGTGGGAGGCAAGCGGCGTGAGATCGGGAACTCCGCCGCGGGCCGGCCGGGCTCCGAGCAACCAGTACAGGCCGTGCATATCAAAAAGAAGTCGTCCCCGCGCCACCGCCCTTATGCGCGGCCACTCGGTGCACCAAGCGTGATCGTAAGATCGGCTGCCTTTGGGAAGGCGATAGGTATACCACTTACCGCCGGCAAGAACTTTCAGGATCACCGAAGCACGGTCCCAGCCGCTTGCAAAAACAGGTGAGCGGTCGTTCGGTACGGCTTCAACCCCACAGGCGGTTGTGACCTCACAAAAGGCGGTACGCTCAAGCACCGTCCAGCTCTTCCCGTCCCACTCGGCCAGGCGGCCGTCTCCACGACCCTCCTCGGAATCCGCCGCACCGTAGCTGTTGTTCGCTACAATAACTTTGCCCTGCGCCGTGTACGCTCCTTTGAAATGCGCTGCACCTCTTATATCCAAGACCTTTTTGAGATCGAAAATCTTACGCGCGGAAAGCGTCCTTACATTGACTTCGTAAAAGCCTCCCTCCATTGCAAGCGCATAGACTTTGTTTGGGCCGTCGGCAAGCTGACGGCAGATCGCGGTGACGCGCTCCCCGAGAAGCGCGCGCACGAGGCGCACAGAGCCGTTTCCTCCGATAACGTAAGGACCAATGAAAAGCTGATTGGACTCGCGGTGGATCATTCGGCCGGCATGCGTGCCGATAACGCTTTCCGGACGCATGCGGAGCTGCAGGTCCTCAGAGATCTCATAGAGTCCAACTCCCGAGCCTCTTTTGTGAGCGACATAGGTGACAAAAAACAACCTTCCGGCCCACGGTACAACGGCTCCGATGCCGCATTCGGTCTCAGAAGTGGAAAAAACCGCCAGATGCGGGTAAACCCCGTCCACGCGGAAATACCGGTCCCAGGGATGGCATCCGGCGGGAGAGGCGTCTTGAGCCGCCGGAGTCAAAACAACAACTAAAGAAAGATAAACTCCGCCCGGCCCGTTTTTCCGGTACATGACACACCTTTCGGGTCACTCTGTGAGCATCTCGTTCAGCCTAACTCGAGCTCTCTCCGATAGAAAGATGACCAAAGAGATCGAGTAACGGTTTGAGCGCATTACCTGCGTATGAAAGTACTCATCGCTGACGACAACACCACAACCCGCCGTCTTCTGGAGCTCCTCTTGATGCGGTGGGGATTCGAGACGATCTGTGTCTCGAACGGCGAAAAGGCGCTCCAAGTCATGGAGCAGCCGGATCCCCCTTCCATCGCCCTTCTTGACTGGATAATGCCCGGCATGGACG
>CAZGYL010000150.1:0-9956 GCA_964529985.1 uncultured Planctomycetia bacterium
AGGGATTTGAAGGATCGGTGTGATCGCGGAGAACAAACATGGAAAAGATGCGGATTCGTCTTGAGGCATATGACCACCATTTGGTGGATCAAGCTGCGGCGACCATCGCAGAGACGGCGCGCCGCACGGGAGCGAAGGTCTCCGGACCGATTCCGCTGCCTACGAAGATAGAGCGCTACACCGTGCTGCGTTCGCCACACATTGACAAGAAGTCGCGCGAGCAGTTTGAAATCCGCACGCATAAGAGGCTTGTGGAAATATCGGAACAAACCGGAAAGACAGGCGATGCCCTGCGGAAACTGACGGTTCCCGCGGGGGTTTTTATTGCCATTGAGTTTAAGTGAGGTGCACCGTGCCCCAGAACATGCGACCCGCATTACTCGGCCGCAAGGTGGGCATGACCCAAGTCTTTGAGGAAGACGGTACGGTAGTGCCCGTCACTGTGCTCGAGGTCGGACCTTGCCCGGTGCTGCAGGTAAAGACGCCCGATCGCGATGGCTACAGTGCTTTGCAGATCGGCTTCGGTGTGAAGCGGAAGGTCACCAAGCCGCTTGCCGGGATTTTCGCGCGGGCGGGCTGTCAGCCTGCTGCAATCGTGCGTGAAGTTCCGCCGCTCCCTGATAAGGAGCTGAAACCGGGGGATGAATTGCGCGTGGATCTTTTTGCTGAAACGCGCTGGGTGGACGTTGTGGGGACGACCAAAGGCCGGGGATTTGCCGGCACCATAAAGCGCTGGAACTTCAACTCCGGCCCGCGGTCTCACGGTTGCAAGAACGTCCGTGAGATCGGCTCGGTTGGACCGGCTTTCCCCAGCCGGGTAATGAAGGGCAAGCGCATGCCGGGGCACTACGGCAACGAGCGCTGCAAGGTGCGGAACCTGGAGGTTGTGCGGGTGGATACCGAGCGCAACCTCCTTTTGGTTAAGGGAGCGGTTCCCGGCCCTGCAGGTGGGTTCGTGTACGTGCAGCAGAGTTTGAAAAACAGCTGAGGGAGGCGGCAATGGCAGATTTGGAGGTTCCGCTTCGCAACCAGCAAGGTGCTGCCGTAGGGACGATTCCCGTTTCGGCGGCTTCCCTCGGCGGTAAGGTAAGACCGCGGCTTATCCACCGTGCGGTGGTCTACTACGGCCGGAATCTGAGGATCGGAACGGCTTCAACCAAGACCCGCGGGGAAGTCAACAGGAGCAACCGCAAGCCTTGGCCCCAGAAGGGAACGGGCAGGGCGCGCGCGGGAACCAGGCGATCGCCGCTGTGGCGGGGCGGCGGGATCATCTTCGGCCCCAAGCCGCGCGATTACTCGGTTGACATCAACCGCAAGCAGCGCAGGCTTGCAGCGAAATCGGCGCTTCTGTGGAAGATCAAAGACGGCGAGGTTATCGCGGTTGACGATCTTGATCTTCCTGAGCCCAAGACAAAGCGAATGGTGGAAATCCTGCGGCAACTGGGGATCCAGGATTCCTGTTTGATCGGGCTTGCCGAGGTCCCCAGAAATGTGCTGCTTGCGTGCCGCAATCTGCCGCGCGTGAAGGTTGCTCCGATCAACGAATTCAATGCTTATGATCTTGTGAGGCACAAGTTCGTACTGGTGACGAAAGCCGCTCTGGAAGCTTTTCTCGGCCCCAAGGAGGCTGAGCCCGAGCAGGGCTCCCCTAAGGAGGAAGTCTCCGCTCCGGAGGTTACTCCCGAGGCGCGGGAGGAGGATACCCCTGCCGGGGAGGAACCCGGGAGCGGCGGGGAACCCGAAGGCGGGGAGGAGGGATAAATGGATCCCTACAAAGTCGTCATCGCTCCTGTGTTGACCGAGAAGTCCACCGGTACGATCGAGCACCTGAATCACTACACGTTTCGGGTGCACCCGAAGGCCAACAAGATAGAGATAAAAAAGGCGATTGAAGCGATCTTCAACGTCAAGGTCGTGAAGGTGTGTACCCGCTGGAAGCGGGGGAAGCGTAAAAGAATCGGTCTTACGGCCGGTCGGTCGCGGGACTGGAAGGAAGCGGTCGTGCACCTGCGGCCCGGCGAGAAAATCGACATCTACTGAGCTGAAAGGAAAGGGAAGACCCAATGCCGGTACGAGTGTACAGACCCACATCGCCTGGGCGAAGATTCGCTTCTGTCCTGGACTGGTCTGAGATTACGAAAACAGAGCCTGAGAAGTCGCTCCTGGAGCGCGTGCCCAACACTGCGGGCCGCAACAATCACGGCCGCATAACCGCGCGCCACAGGGGAGGCGGGCATAAAACGCTCTGGCGCCGGGTGGACTTTCGGCGCGACAAGGACGGGGTGCCGGCTGTAGTGGCGGCGATAGAGTATGATCCGAACCGCAGCTGTTTTATTGCGCTGCTTCACTACAAGGACGGAGAAAAACGGTACATTCTGGCGCCCCGGGACCTTCAAGTCGGCCAGCAGGTGATAAGCGGCGAGAAGGTTGAGATCCGCCCTGGAAACTGCATGCCCCTTAAGAATATTCCTCAGGGCGTCATGGTTCACAACGTTGAGCTCACACCGGGCCAGGGCGGCAAGCTGGCTCGGGCCGCCGGCACGTACGCTCAACTTATGGCCAAGGAAGGGAAACACGCCCACCTGGTGCTGCCCTCGGGCGAAGTCCGGCTCGTGCGGCTGGAATGCCGGGCGACCATCGGCCAGGTGGGGAACTTGGATCATGACAACGTGCGTATAGGGAAAGCCGGCAGGAACCGCCACCGCGGCCGCCGGCCTCATGTGCGTGGAGTTGCGATGAATCCCTGCGATCACCCGCTGGGCGGCGGCGAGGGCCGCAGCAAGGGTGGCAGGCCTCCATGTTCGCCTACGGGGGTTCTGGCAAAGGGAGGAAAAACCCGGAACCCGAGGAAGCAGAGCAACAAATACATAATCAGGCGGCGGAAGAAGAAACGTTAGTGAAGATGGAAACAAATACGAGCCTGCGGCGCTGAATGAGAAAAGCGCCGGGAGGATGGCGATGAGCAGGTCTTTGAAAAAAGGTCCTTACGTCGATCCGAAACTGCTTAAGAAGGTGCTCAAGCAGAAGGAGACAGGGGATCGGACGCCCATAAAAACCTGGGCCAGGGCGTGCACGATCATCCCCGAGTTCGTGAACCATACCTTCCTGGTACACAACGGGAAGGACTTCAAACAGGTTTTTGTCACGGAGAACATGGTTGGCCACAAGTTGGGCGAGTTCGCTCCGACCCGCACGTTCCGTGGGCATACGGCGGGCAAGCCCAAGCAGTAGGCCGGGAGACGGCGCCATGGCTAAGCAGGCGACACGTAAAGACGGTTTTGGGGCCAGCCACAGGTACGCTCGGATATCGGCCCGCAAGGTGCGGCTGGTCATCGATCTTATCCGCGGCCTTCCGGTGAACGACGCACTGATGCAGCTTAAGCACGTCAACCGGAGAGCCAGTCCCATGATTGCAAAGGTGATCAGATCCGCCATGGCGAACGCCCAGCAGGCAGGCGCCGTGGATCTCAACAAGTTGCGGGTGGCTGAAGCATGGTGCGACGAAGGCCCTACACTTAAGCGGTGGCGTCCTCGCGCCATGGGCCGAGTGTATCCGATTCTCAAACGCACCAGTCACATTAACGTTGTGCTTCGTGAAGCTGAAGAGGAGACGAGCTGATGGGGCAGAAGGTTTGGCCGACCGGGTTCCGCGTAGGGATAACGGAGAACTGGCGGTCCCGCTGGTACGCCCGGAAAAACGAATTCGGGAAGTTACTGGTCGAAGACCAAAAGATACGCCGCCACATAAAGGAGAAGCCTCAATTAAGAGGTGCCGGGATCCCTACAATTGAAATCGAGCGGGACGGCGACAAAGTGACGGTGATCATTCGTACCGCAAGGCCCGGGCTGGTTATAGGGCGCCAGGGCAAGCAAGTGGATGAGCTGCGTGAGGAGATCGCGAAGATAACCTCCAGGGACCCGGCCAAAGTGGACATTCGGATCAAAGAGCTCCAAGTGCCGGAGCTCGAAGCCCAGTTCATGGCCGAGCTTGTAGCTGAGCAGTTGACCCGCCAGGGATCCTTCCGGAGGGTCATGAAAAACGCAATGCAGACTGTTATGAGCAAGGGGGCTAAAGGGGTCAAAGTCCAAGTGGCCGGCCGCCTTGCAGGTGCTGAGATGGCCCGGAAAGTCACAATGACCGAAGGCAAGGTTCCCCTGCAGACACTGCAGGCGGATGTCAGCTACGGCATGGCCGAGGCCAAGACCACCTATGGAGTGATCGGCGTAAAGTTCTGGATATTCCGGGGCATGTACTCCGAGCGGGAGGAGCAGACCTATGGCGCTCATGCCAAAAAGGGTTAAGTGGCGCAAGCAGCAGCGCGGCACTATGAAGGGCAAGGCCACGCGGGGAAACTACGTGGCTTTCGGCGACTACGGTCTTCAGGCTCTTGAACACGCGTGGCTGTCCGCCAATCAGATCGAGGCGGGACGCCTCGCCGCGCAGCACTTCCTTCGAAACGAGGGAAGGATTTACGTACGCGTCTTCCCGGACAAGCCGATAACCGCAAAACCGCTTGAGACGCGCATGGGAAAGGGCAAAGGGGAGCCTGAGTATTGGGCTGCGGTCGTCCGGCCCGGGCTGATCCTCTATGAGGTTGCGGGGCTGAGTGAGGAAAAGGCTCGACAGGCTCTTGCGCGTATCGCCCACAAGCTGCCTATACGAGTTCGCTTTGTAGGCAGGAGGGTTAAGGTATGAAAGCGAGGGAAATCCGCCAGCTTCCTGACGACGAGATCCTCACCGAGGTGCACAAGCGCCGCGAAGAGATATTCCGCCAGCGCCTGCGTGCGGGAAGCGACGACGTGGAAAACCCCGGGGCGCTGAGACAACGGCGCCGGGAGATCGCTCGGCTGCTGACGATTCTGCGGGAACGCCAGATCCAGAGGGAAAAGGAAAAACAGCAGCAACAGGAAAGGGAGAGGGGTAATGACTGAAAAAGAGCGGCGCAGAATCGTTGTAAGAGGCGTGGTCAAGAGCGCCAAGATGGATAAGACCATAGTTGTGCGGGTCGACCGGTTGGTGAAGCACCCGCGGTTCAAGAAATATATCCGCAGGAGTACCAGTTATTACGCCCACGACCCTGAGAATGAAGCGCGTGAAGGGGACGTGGTTGAGATCGCCTTGAGCAGGCCTCTTTCAAAGCTGAAGCGTTGGCGTTTGGTGAAGATCGTCAAGCGGGAAGCCGTGCAGGAGGCTGAGGCCGAAGAAGAGGCCGCCCGCACGGCAGGCCCGGAGGAGGCACTGACATGATACAGATGCAGAGCCGCTTGGATGTCGCGGACAACACCGGAGCGAAGGTTGTCATGTGTATCCGGGTGTTGGGCGGTTCACACAAGAGGTACGCCACACTCGGAGACGTGATCATCGGTTCGGTCAAGCGCGCAGACCCCGGATCGGATATCAAAGCCGGCGATGTCGTGCGCGGGGTTGTCGTGCGCACCAAGAAAGCCGTGCGCCGCGAGGACGGGTCTTACGTGCGTTTTGACAAGAACGCGGTAGTAATCATAGATAACGACAATAATCCCAAGGGGACCCGTATTTTCGGTGCGGTCGCGCGGGAGCTCCGCCAGCGGAACTTCATGAAGATTGTTTCTCTGGCTCCTGAAGTGGTTTGAGAGGAGTGCGCGCTATGCAGAGAATCAGGCGGAACGATCTGGTTGAGGTCATGGCCGGCGTTGAAAAGGGCAAGCGCGGGCGTGTGATCAAGGTGTTGCCCAAGGAGCAAAAGGTCATCGTGCAGGGCCTGAACCTGCGCTACCGCCACGTCCGGCGCAGCCAGAAGTATCCGCAGGGCGGCAGAATCCGAAAGGAGATGCCGATTGCCATATCGAATGTTATGCCTATCGATCCTGAGACCGATAGGCCCACCCGCGTGCGTTACACACGGGAAGGCGACAAGAAGATCAGGGTCGCTGCCCGCAGCGGCAAAGCGATTGATCGTGCGAAGGGAGGGTAAGGCATGCTTCCTCGCTTGAGGGAACGCTACGAAAAAGAAGTCGTGCCCTACCTCATGGACCGGTTCGGGCTACGCAACCGGCTGGGCTGTCCCCGTCTGGTGAAGATTACGGTCAACATGGGCGTGGGCAGGGCGACCGAGAACCCCAAGCGCCTGGAGGCCGCGCAGAACGACCTGGCCGTTATAACAGGTCAGAAGCCTGCCGTGACCCGGGCGAAGAAATCAATAGCCGGGTTCAAGGTGCGCCAGGGCCAGCCGGTCGGCTGCAAAGTAACGCTGCGGGGCAACCGCATGTACGAGTTTCTCGACCGGCTTATAAGCATAGTGATCCCCCGTATCAGGGACTTCCGCGGCTTTCCGAGAAGTTCTTTCGACGGGAGGGGCAACTACACTCTGGGGCTGAACGAACAAACGGTATTTCCTGAGATTGATCTTGACAGCCTGGAGTTCGTCCAGGGTATGGATATCACGCTTACGATAAAGAATTCCGACGACGAAAAATCGGCTGCGTTGCTTGAGCAGTTCGGTTTCCCTTTCAGGCGCTGAGGAGGCGACCGTGGCGCGACTTTGCTTGATTGTAAAGGCTAAGAAACCACCCAAGTTCAAGACCCGGGCCAAGAACCGCTGCGAGATCTGCGGCCGCGGCCGGGCTTACTACCGGAAGTTCAGAATATGTCGCATTTGCCTGCGGGTGCTTGCGTCCCGCGGCGAGATTCCGGGCATGCGTAAGGCGAGCTGGTAGGAGGTGCGTACAATGTCGATGACCGACCCGATCGCCGACATGCTCACCCGGATAAGGAACGCTGTGGCGATCCGCAAGAGCAGCGTCGACGTACCGTACTCCAAGATCAAGAGCGCTATGCTCAAGGTTATGAAGGAGAACGGGTTCATTGAGGATTACACGACCGAGCTTGTCAAAGGACACGCGACATTGCGCGTGAAGTTGAAGTACGGGCCTGAAGGCGAGCAGGTGATCCGGCATATTCAGCGGGTCAGCAAGCCGGGGAGGCGGATATACGTGGGTGCGGACGAAGTGCCGCAACCGCTGAACGGCCTCGGCTTGGCGATATTGTCCACTCCGGCGGGAGTGCTGAGCCACCGTGATGCCCGGCGGCGGCGCGTCGGCGGAGAAGTCCTGTGCGAAGTGTGGTAGGAGGAGTCATGTCCAGAATCGGACGCAAGCCCATTCCTTTGCCCGAGGGCGTACAGGTTAACGTAGAAGGCCGGCGGGTCCGGGTGAAAGGGCCTAAGGGCGAACTTTCGCTCGATCTGGTGGACGGGATAAACGTCCAGCTTGAGGACGGGAAACAGCTTGTTGTAACCCGGGCCGGTGAAGAGCGCCGGTTGCGGGCAATGCACGGAACCACCCGGGCTCTCGTCTCCAATATGGTTACAGGTGTAAGCCAAGGCTTCACCAAAGTGCTTCAGTTGTGGGGGGTCGGTTACAGCGCCGAGGTCAAGGGGAACGTGGTGCGCCTCAATGTCGGGTACTGTCACCCGGTTGAGATCCAAATTCCCGAAGGCCTTTCGGTAAAGGCCGAGCGCGTTTCAGTTGAAGGAGAAAACATCTGGCAGATCTCCGTCTCGGGGATCGATCGCCAGCGGGTGGGCCAGCTCGCAGCGGAAATCCGCAGGGCCAGGCCTCCTGAACCTTACAAGGGCAAGGGAATAAGGTACGCCGGCGAGCGGATCGTGCGCAAAGCCGGCAAGTCCTTCCAGAGTGGAGGCTAAGGATCATGCGTGAAGAGCGGCGGATAAAGCTTCGCCGGTGGCGGCGCAACTGGCGCTCCAGAAGGCGCGTCTTCGGTACGCCGGAGCGGCCTCGCCTCACGGTGTACAGAAGCGACCGCCATATTTACTGCCAGATAATCGACGACACTCAGGGCCGCACGCTGGTTGCAGCTTCCACCCTTTCTCCTGAGATCCGCGAGGCGGTCAAGACCTGCTCGTGGAACAAGAAAGGAGCCGAAGCGGTGGGGGAACTGATCGCCAAACGCGCCCTGGCGAAAGGCGTTACAAAAGTGTGTTTCGACCGGAACGGATACAAGTTTCACGGCCGGGTCAAGGCGCTTGCCGACAGCGCCCGCAAGCACGGATTGCAGTTTTAAGCTGGCGGAGGAAGGAGCCGTCGAATGGCTTTGAGAGGTAACGAACCAAGAGGACGTCCGAGCGGCGAAGGCGAACAGACCCAGCTTCTTGAAAGGGTCATTCGGATAAGCCGTGTTGCGGCCGTTGTTAAGGGCGGCAGGAGGTTCAGTTTCACTGCGGCCGTTGTGGTGGGGGACGGTGCCGGGCGTGTAGGGATAGGTTACGGCAAAGCGCGCGAAGTCCCCGCCGCGGTTGAAAAGGCGCTTAAAGACGGCCGGCGGAACATGGTGAGGGTTTCCCTTAAGGGCCGAACGATTCCATACAAGGTTATCGGCCGTTTCGGCGCTTCGAAGGTTATACTGGTGCCCGCTTCGGAGGGTACGGGTGTTATCGCAGGCGCTGCGGTGAGAGCCGTTGTGGAGTGTGCCGGTATTCAGGACATTCTCACGAAGAGTATCGGAAGCAACAACCCCCTGAATCTTGTCAAAGCCACAATGGAGGGGCTCAAGCAACTGGCTACAAAAGAAGAGCTCGAGAGGCTGAGGGGCGTACCGATCGAACTTCAGTGAGTCGGCGGGTACACCGGGGGGAGGAGCAGAGGCTATGGATCTTAAGACGGTTAATCAGAAAGCGGAGCCCAAGAAACGGCCCAAGCGGGTGGGCCGGGGTAACGGCTCAGGCCACGGGAAGACCTGCGGCCGGGGGCACAAAGGTGCCGGAGCGCGCAGCGGTTACCGCCGGCGGTGGTTTGCCGAGGGCGGCCAAATGCCGCTTTATCGGCGCTTGCCGAAGAAAGGCTTCAGTAACGCCCCGTTCCGAGTACGATACGATGTCGTGAACGTAGGTCGGCTGGCGGTCTTCGAGCCGGGGACCACCGTAGACTTGGCCGCCCTGGAGGCTCGAGGGATTCTTAAGCCCAGGTGGGGCAGGTTGAAAGTCCTCGGTGACGGGGAACTTAACGTGCCGCTTGTCGTCCGTGCGTCGAAGTTCTCCCAAACCGCTCGGGAGAAGATAGAAAAGGCCGGCGGCACTGTCCACGTGGAGCAGGAGAATGCTTGATCAAGTTCGGAAGATCATACGGGACATTGTGGGGATTCCGGACCTCAGGCGGCGTATTCTTATCACATTCGCGTTGCTTACGGTTTATCGAATCGGCTTTCACATTTACCTGCCTTACGTCGATGTCAGCCGCCTGGAGCAGCGCCTCGAGGAGGATCGCGCAGGAGGGGGCCTCGTTGAGTGGATCGGTTACACGAGTGCTCTAACGGGCGGAAACCTGCGCAACGCAACGTTTTTCAGCTTGGGCATAATGCCCTACATAACGGCTTCGATCATCTTCAGTATGTTGGTGAAGGTGATCCCCAGGTTGGAGGCCCTCAGCAAAGATGGGGAGCACGGCCGGCGGGCCATAAACCGCTACACTCGATATGCGACGGTGCTTGTAGCCGTGGTTCAGGGGCTTTTCGTTGTTGCATTTCTTCGAACCGTCTTTGGATCGGCGAACGAGACCGTTGCTATATTGGACCGCGAGAATCCCATGTGGAACTTTTTCACAGGCTCGGTCCAGCTCTTATGCCTTGTGCTCGGTGCGGTTTTTCTTATGTGGCTGGGCGAGAAGATAAGTGATCACGGAGTAGGCAACGGTGCCTCTGTTTTGATCATGGCCGGGATCATCGCGCGCATGCCCGCAGCCTTTGATTACCTGCGGAGGCAGGTTGTTGCGGCCGCTCCGGATGCGAAACCGTTTGAAATGGTCCGGGCTCTCGGTATCGTTGTCCTTTTCATTGCAATAGTTGTGGCCGTAGTTTTCATAACCCGCGGCCAAAGACGCATTCCGATCCAACAGGCTCGAACCGTAAGAGGCCGGCGTGTGTACGGAGGCACCAAACACTATATGCCTCTCCGAGTGAACTC
>CAZGYL010000151.1:0-9868 GCA_964529985.1 uncultured Planctomycetia bacterium
GGCGGCTCTCCGTGCGGCCCTCCCGCGGTGATCGAATCGTCCAATCCGCCCAGCGTTATAACTGTAGGATTTGTTCCGTCAGGCAGCGAAGCCAAAAGGTAAACGCCGCCTTTGGGTCTAGGGGAGGCTTTGGTGCGAGGGCCCTTGGGCCTCAGGGAAGTAATCCCGCGCAACTCATAGGGCGGCTCGATGGCAATGCGACCCAGAAGTTGAAGTCCGGCTTTGCGAACCGCAAGCCGCGAGATCGAGCGCTTCCCCACGGCAAAAATATCGCTTTTTCGTCCTTGAGTTGCGAAAGTGCCTTTGCGTCTTACAAGACAGTGCAGCGGGTGAGGCAGCCCTTCGCAGGAAGCGGGCTCAAAGGTCCAAACACCTTGCTCCCGCCTGCGGGCGAGTACCTGCATCACGGTTCCATTCTCGTAACCTATCGAATAGAGTCGGGGGCTGGGTAGATCCACCAACCCGCCCGGAGGGTCGTCTTTCTCAACCGGTACGGCAGGACTCATAAGCGGGTTGTATTTGAGGCGCAAGCCCAAGACGTCCGCAACTCTTCCCGAAGTCTCGCAAAAGTCCTCCGGTCTAAAGGTCCCTGCAACCTGTCCCTGCGCATCGCGCAGGACCAAATATACCGCAGTGTCTTCCTGTGCAGCATACCGCGCCACCAACGCGATCATCTCACCCCACGTGCCGTCCTTCTTCCGAAAAGCGGTACAATCCATGGCCCGGATCTCGACCGCCTTGCGGCCTGCTATCTCTGCAATAGGCCCGATCGGCCTCATCTTGAGTCTCAGTACGTGTTCGCCGGCAAGTTCCTTTACTCTAAGCCGCGCACGGGCAAGACCCAGGGTTCGGCTGTCGGCGTCCTGCTTTCTCCACACGGCGTAAGCGCGGCTTCTGGAAAGAGCTGAACGGACTATAGGGCCTTCGAGCACGCGGCCGGAAGCAAACTCAAAGGGTTCCTCTACAATCTCGCCGTCAGCAGACATAATCCAGCCTTTCTTCCGGCCGCAAAACAAATGAAGGAGGGGGCTGGCCTTCCAAGGTTGCCCTTCGGGAGGAACAGGCGCGGAAGCCACGATCGGGCGCCGCAGGACCAAGACGCCCAGAGGGTCCTCGGGAACGGGGCCAGGTCCTCTAATCCGTGCCCACGTGAACTGGCCGCCGTTTCCTTCAGCAGCAGCACGCCCAAGTACAACAGCTTTACGCCCGGCTAATCTTCCAAGCACTGCGAGCCTGATCTCGTCCTGAGTGCGCCATGCCGCCATAGCTTCCTTCTTGACCTTTTTGCGGCCAAGAAGCGTGAAACCCTGGCCCCCCGGACCGCTCTCGACGATTATGTCATTACGGCTGATTTCTTGCAGGCACGGCCTGACCCACGCAGTAAGCGGTATATCGACCCTGCGTATGACAGGGAGCATTGGAGGGGGCATATCCCAATGGGAAACGGCGTTACGCGGTCCGGGTTCACCTTCGAAACGGCAAGTGAATGCGCTTGAGATCTCCTCCCCGGGCTTAAGGGTACGCTGGGGGGTCGCAATACCTGTGAACGATCCGTCGGGCGAATCCAAGCTTATGCTCACCAGAAGATCTCCCTCGGTATCGTTCCTTACCCCTATGGTTCGAGTTCTCGTGGCGGGAGGGCAGGCGGAACCGAAATCAACAGGCGGCCCCTCGCAAATACTCATGTTACAGAGTACATCGACCCCGTCACCCCAAAGCGGAACCACAACTTGGGAAATCCCTTCAGGCGTATCCACAATGAGTTGCGCCGCTTTACCTCCGGGCGTTTGCGGAAGAAAACGAACAAGTAGCACACACGATGCTCCCGGGGCCAGCGTCTTGCCGCTGCAGCCGTCTTTACGAACCGAGAAGTCACCGGGAGGTTCGACACGCACCGCGGCAATGTACACAGGAGTGGACCCCGTGTTTGTGATCCTGACCGGCTGCTCAACAAAGAACCGAACGGCCTGCCCGTGCAGTTCACCGGCCCCGGCTCTCACAATAGCGACCTTGCCGAAATCACAGCTCAGCGGATCCACTGCAAGCCCTGCCCACAGAGGGCAACTCAGAAAGGCGATGCTCAAGAGACTCCAGCCTCTTCGAACCGCCTTCCCGGCCGTCTTACACCCGGAAAGCTCCACTTTTGGGTTACGTGGGACTTTTCGACACCTCATACGGCCCTCCCGCGCCAAGAAGCGCCTTTTTCAACCTCTCAGGTCCAGTTTACCACGATCTCCGGCCCATTTGAGGTTGTTCATTTATTAGAGACGGAACGGCTCATGCGGGCCGGACAGGACGCGGGATTCAGATTCCTACGGGCAACCTTCAAAGGCGCACTTTTCCATATTGTCCGTGGTCGGATCGCCTCCGCAATCCGGGGCCGGAGCCGGCAGTTCCCCCTGCCCGCCGAAAAGGTACCCCAAGAGCCGCAGCGCATCCGCTATGTTGATTTTCCCATCGTCGTTGGCATCGGCCGAGTCCGGGCAAGTTGAAGGCGGTAACCCTGAGAAGAGCTCACCGAGCAACCTGAGCACATCAGCGATGTTCCGTTTGCCGTCCTGGTTGACATCCCCACGCACAAACTGCCCCGCCGGCCCACCCCCTGCAAGCGTAAAGAAGAAGTCGGCAGGAGCTCGACTTTCCTGATCGCTTGTATTCCGTACCACGCAATTCCACCTATAGTCGCCAGCCTGATTGAGGTCCACCGAAAACCCGACAACTGCGTTTTTTCCCGAAACCTCTTTTGTTTCAACAGCTTCCCAGGTTCCGTTGTAACGAACCGACAAAACAGGCGGGTTTCCTGATTCGCTTGAGGAGATATTTACTCCGTTCCCGCCGCTTTCAATCAGCACAATCCCGTAGTTCGGCTCTCCGTTACTCCATGCTTGCACAAAGGAGGTTATGTCAAGAACGTAGTCACCTGCCTGCGGAGCTTTCAACAAGAGCTCTTCCGGAGCATGAGAAGCTTCCCCACCGGCCGCCGTCGCGCTCCACGGCGAGTCGGCCGTGCGGTTGGTCCATGTGACCTCTCCCTCCATCCAGTCTTCTATCAACCGGTAGACCTTTACGTCATCGCCCCCGTCGGTTACGTGAAGCGAAAGTGTGGCCTCTGTTATGGAAGCGCCCAGCGGAATCGGCCCGCCTTTGTCGTCAAAGAGATCAATGAATTTCAAAACAACCCGGGAATGAGGATCCTGGCCGTCAACCGTAATCGTGGTTCGAGCGCCGTTGGGAGTATCGGGCTGATCTTCCCTTATTTGAGCGTCGTCCGTTTGATCAGGACCGCTGAAAGTGACAAGTTCTCCTGCGATGCCGAGGTACAGCGTAACGCTTTGGAGGCCCAGAATGTCTCTTGCCTCGCATTCGAAACTCACGGTTCCGGCAGGGATCTGGGAGCCGTCGGCAGGAGCATTCAATTTGACGGTCGGCACGGGAGGCGGCGGGTCCGTGTCGTCAAGGCTTAGATCGAAGCTGATATCACTGCTGGTCCGAGATACTTGATGCACCTCTACGGCAACTACATTTGTGCCGGAAACAAGCAAACTCCCGTCTACGGCGAATGAGTGCCAGGTGTCTTCCGCTGTGCCGCTGACTCCTCTCAGGGCGAAAGTATCGAAACTCACAGGGCCGTCCGGCATGTTCGAGCGCGCAACTTCTGTTCCATTCAGGTATACGATACAGCCGTCGTCGCGGACGACCCGCAGGCGCAGCAGTGTAAAAGGTGATGGGTTGCGAAGTTCAAAGACATACCTGAAGTAATACGTCGGGTGCTTGTGCTGCCCATCGTCACCGTAGGAAATCACCGTTGCTTCGTCACCATCGCCATAACCCAATTCGGCTGCTCCTTCCGACCAATCAGAGTCATCGTAATCCGGCAGCACCCAGTCTGTGCCCAAATCCTGCCCTGTGTCGTTGTAACGCCAAATAGCTCCTGCGGGGATCAAGACAGCCCCGGAGGCAACCGGGCCTCCAAGAAGAACGAAAATCAAAAGCCGGGCCAGAGCCAGTCCCTTTTTCTTCCCACTTATCATGGACTCCTCCACTTGCTGCAGATGCGGCGGCGACCTGTACGCCTTCGCGACTCGACCCCTACGGCGCTTGTGCGCCTAAGCCGCGCGGCAGTGCGCTCCCGCGTCCCTGAATCTCCCAAACCCACAAGTCCCTTTCGTGCAGTCTCAGCAGCCGGCCACCCTTTCCCAACGCGTCCCGGATCGGCCGCCTTCCGGCCGTCCCGGGTTCAACCTGCTCTCCGGTCTCTAAGTTTCTAAGCTTTCACCTTCCAAGCGATTCTATGGGGTCGCCGGGGGCCGCACAAGGTCCCGCAAGCTCCGCCCCTGAAATCTCTTACAGCCCTTCCGGGCCCCTGGATGACGCCGCTCTTTCCTGCCAAAATCTGACCTTTCGGGCTTGCCTCTTTCCGGTTTCAGTCTGTTTACGCGGCCAGCCGGCGCGCCCCAACAGCGCGGTTCGTCTCGAAGGAGGTATTCAATGCAAAAGTACCAGGCCACTTCAGGGGGTACCGTCTTCGGCCACCCCGCAGGCCTCTTTACCCTTTTCTTTGCGGAAATGTGGGAGCGCTTTTCTTACTACGGAATGCGGGCGCTGCTTACCTTCTACATGATAAAAGGCTTTCTCGGCTACGGAGACAATGACGCGTATACGGTATACGGCGCTTACACGGCACTCGTCTATATGACTCCGTTTTTCGGCGGGTTGCTTGCCGACCGGCTTCTTGGCGCAAGAAAAGCCGTCGTGCTGGGCGGCACACTTATGGCTCTCGGGCATTTGCTTATGTCCGTACAGAACCAGTATGCCTTTTTCGGCGCGCTGGCGTTGCTTATCGCCGGCAACGGTTTCTTCAAGCCGAATATCTCCACCATGGTTGGATCGCTCTACCCGGCCGGAAGCCCCCGAAGGGACGGCGGTTTTACGATCTTTTACATGGGAATCAACCTGGGTGCAGCAATGTCTCCTTTGCTTTGCGGCTATATCGGGGAGACATACGGATGGCACTACGGATTCGGCCTGGCAACAATCGGAATGATAACCGGGCTTGCAGTCTTCGTAGCTCCCACAATGGTCACCCAGGTTCTTATCCTTGCAGGCGCGTTGTCCGCGGCAATGGGTCTTGTGCTTTTCCGGCCCGAAAACATGCTTTCGATCGCAATCAATCTGTTTACAGCCGTTGCGCTTGTAAGCGCGGCCATAGTTGCATGGATAGCTCTGAACCGCGGTGGACTTCCTTCTGAAACAGGCGCACCGCCCGATCCCAAGCGCCTGCGCCGGCCTCTCGTGGGGCCACTGAGCACGGAAATCTGCATCTATCTCTTTACGCTGCTTGCAATCCCTCTCTTGGCTCTGCTTGTTTCAGGTTTTGCAGTCTTAAGCCCCACCGGCCGAGCAGTTTCGCTTATTCCGAAATCCACGGTGGACAAACTTGCAGCAAGCGGGGGCTTGGGGCAGGTGCTTGCTGTGGCCATGAACGAGATAAGCAGGCCGGCGGGATTGGTACTCTTCCTATCAGGATTTACAGCCCTCATCTATATCGCGGCCGCGTCGGTCAAACTCAGCAAAGCGGCCAGGCAGCGTGTCGCCGTGATCATGGTCCTTACTTTCTTCTCCATGTTGTTTTGGTCTTTCTTCGAGCAGGCCGGCAGTTCGCTTAACAATTTCACCGACCGCAATATCGATCGCGTGCGCGAGCAACGGGTCGTCCGCCCCGAGGAGGTGGGCACTACAATAACGCTCCAACCCACTCAAGAACAGCTTGGGTACCATAACGGGGAGCAACTTTTCACCATGGACATGCTCACCAAGCTGAGAGAGCAAAACAAGAAGAATCCTGATTTCACGATCGAATGGAAAGTGGCGCCGGACAACGTCGGTATGGGAATCGCGCGGAGAATCGACGAAGTTCCTGCAAGCATGTTTCAGTCGATCAATCCGCTTTACATCCTGATCTTCGGCTTGGCGTTCACCGCTTTGTGGGCGTTTCTCGGTGCCCGAGGACTTGAACCCAGCACCCCGATCAAGTTCGCTCTGGGGCTTGCTCAATTAGGTTTGGGATTCGGGTGTTTCTGGTACGGGGCTCAAATCGCGGATCCCCGCGGTATGGTATCGCTTGTATGGCTCTATCTTGGATACCTGTTTCAGACGACGGGAGAGTTGTGTCTCTCCCCTGTCGGCCTTTCCATGGTCACCCGGCTTTCGCCGCGGCACTTGGTAAGTACCCTTATGGGTACGTGGTTCTTGGCAACCGCGTTTTCACAGCTTCTTGCCGCAATAATCGCGCAGTTTACAGGCGTTACCCATGAGGGAGGCACGGGCGAGGGGGTCATTCCTCCTCCTTCTGAAACCCTGCATGTGTACGCGCGGGTCTTCGGGAAAATCGCCATCGCGGCATGGATATCCGCTGCGGTCTGCTTCCTGCTGAGCCCCCTGCTTAAGTCCTGGATGCACGAAGACAAGCCGCCGGAGGCCTGAGCGAGAGCAGGTTACTTATGTGCGGCCGGTCCGATCTGCCCGCCGGGGATCGGCCCGCCCGGCAAAGCCGGTGGACGACCTGAACGCATTGACTCTAATAGTCGGACACGGCGGCTGATACGCTCCACTGCGGCCTGATCCTTGGCTGCGATCGCGCGCTTCAGAGCCACACGCATGTGCAACAGAGCTTCTTTCGGCCGTTCGGCTTTCAAGTAGTTCAGCGCCAAAAGCTCATGCAACACCCAGGAAGTGTCACGCGAAGGATCCAGTTTCAAAGCCTTCTTGTAGTGTTTAAGTACTTCGTTGATCTCCCCCACGCAGGCCAAGTACGTAGCGATTCTGTAATGAAGGGCCGCCCTCCGAGGCGCTTTGCGCAGTGCTTTCCGCAGTACCGCGATCGCCTGCTCCGTTCTACCTGTTGCAAAAAGTGTCTTTGCATAGCTCTCAAGCATCCTGTCCAGCCGGTACTGCTTTCCGTACCCCTCCGGCAAAAGCCGGAGAGCCTCGTGGAAATGTCCGATCGCCTCTTTATGCTTTCCCATGCAGGCGAGGGCCATGGCAAAATCGTAGTGTGCCCGGCCGCTTTGCGGCTGCAATCGGAGCGCTTCGCGGGTGTGAGCGATCCCTTCTTCAAACATACGTTTTACGTGGAAAAACAGGAAACCGAGTTTCAAGTGTGCCTCAAAGTTGTTGGGATTCAGCTCGAGGGCCTTCTTGTACTGTGGGATCGCGTTATCCGCATCGCCCGCCCGGAAGAATTCATTCCCGGCCCTGACGAAGGAGTAATCGTTTAAAAACTCCTCGTGCATTTTTTTGATCGCATCAGGGGCGCAGTTTACGAATTCGGGGATGTTGGCCGCCCTATCCGGAGCCGTCATGTGAGCCAGTGAAACCGGAGGGGAGCTTCTTCCGTTTTCGTCGATATGGGTCAGGTAAAGGCGGGTGAAGGCGGAGTCGGCTTTTGAAGAAAAGACAAGCCAGCGGCCGTTCGGAGACCAACTGTGCCACGAGTTCATCCGGCGCGTGTTGCAGCGCAACCTCCTCGCTTCTCCGCCTTCGGCCGGGATAATGTAAAGCTCGCTGTCGGGCTGAAGCAACATGTAGCTTTTTGCTTTACAGAATACGATCCACTTCCCGTCAGGGGAGTAGCGGGGGAAAAAGTTGCTCATCCCGTTGTGGGAAGCTCCCTTTAACGGCTCCGGCGTGCCTCCTTCCCCGTTGTTGAACGGGATTCTGTACAGATCGAAAAGGACCCGTTTAGCCTCCTTCAAAAACTCCTCGCATTCTTCACGGGACAGCAGAACCGTACCGCGACCGCTGGGGTTCCTGAGATAGTAGGCCTTACTTCTGGCGAAAACAATGTAACGGCCGTCGGGGCTCCAGGTGGGATTGCTCTGAACGTATCTTGGATCATCGGCCCCGCGTAGAGGCTTAAAGGTCTTTGTTTTCCTGTCGTATATCACAAGGATCCCTCTTATGGGGAAGAAAAGCTGCGAAAAGGCCAAATCGGGCCTGGGTACGAAGACCGATCTGTCTTTCACCGTGCTTACCACATACCTACCGTCGGGTGAGATTTGAGACAGCAGGCCGAATGTGGGGATCCTATCCTCCCGCTTGTAATCACTCCACGTTATGATATCGTCCGGCCGCAGGTAAATATCCTTCTTTACTTCCGTGATAATGTACGATCCTTTTTTGTTAGCGTAGTCCACGTCCATGGCCAGTATTTTGCCGTCTCGGGAAAAAGAGTGACAATTCCCGCATACAGGAAGTCCCTCGAGAACAACAGGAGGAGGTTTCGGGGAAGAAATAGGTCCGAAGCGCCATCTGATACGCGATGGATCCTTGACAGCTTCAATGAAAGGCAGATTGACTTCTCTGTAAAACAGCGGGGCGCCGACTTCATCTTTTGACGTGGCGAAGGAGATACGGCCCCCGGAGAGGATCCGCCCTGCAGAGGCACGGTTCACTCCGACGATGGTAACTGCGGCCCGCTTCTGGAGCGTCCGTTTCTTTATGATCTCCCAATCCTTCGCCTCGGGCGTCCATTCCCGCTCCAAGGACAAAAAGTACATCGGCTCACCGCCGTCTGAGAACTCCAGAATGATCAACCAGGCATCGCAGCGGGATACACTATCTTTCCACCGAAACGTGGGAGGTACGATCTCCGGGGGAAACAAAGTCTCATCGAGAGGATAAAGGATTTCGATTCCTTCGTACTTCCGGCCGGGCCGGTAGGCTTCGATTACGGCGCTGCGCAGATCTCTTTTCCCTCGCAACGTATAAAAAGCGAGCCCTGAGCCCACAGCGAGGATCGCCAACACCAAGGCGGCGATTTCAGCCTTCAGGCGTTTTTTCTGCGGAAGATGTCCTGACTTCCGATGCTCTCTTTCCACGGCGCAACAAAGCCCGAGCGGCTGCAACAGCCAAGAAGTCCTCCGGTGCGCCGAAGCAAACCCGCTTTCAACGGGAAAGTACGCAACCAGAGCAAAACCGCTTCAGACGCCCGGGTACTTTCGACCGCATTTCGACCATCTTTAATCATACTCCGCATGTCCCGGATTGTCAGCAGCTGGTCGACCGGCGGTTCGCCTCTTTCCTTTAAGCCGGATTTGGCTGCAGGCCCAGACTTCTTTACTCCTTGCCGGAAATGCATATAATGCAGAAAAGCAAAGAAAGGGCTGCCACCAACCGGCAGAGGCCCCAAATGTCCGACGGTACCGATACTTACAGCATTTCCCTCCTATACCGCCATGGACTTGCAGAAAGGGTTGCGCCCGGCCTGCAAGCAGGACTGACAGGCTGTCTGCTTCCTGCCTTGTTCTTCTTTGCAGGCTGCGGGAAGTCCGCCGGAGTGCAGCAGGGGTTCAAGCTCATTACGCTCGATCCCGGCCACTTTCATGCAGCCCTCGTTTACAAGGAAGCACTTCCAGGGGTTTTGTGGAAGTCTTATGTGTATGCTCCGCAAGGCCCGGAGCTTCTGGCACATATCGATAGAATCGCGCGATACAACTCGCGGGAGAATAACCCGACCCGCTGGGTTTTGGAGGTATATGCAGCGCCCGATTACTTCGAACGGATGCTTGCTGAGAAGCCCGGCCGGATCGTTGTCATTTCAGGGAAAAACAAGGGAAAGATACAGAAGATCTTAGCCTGTGTCAGAGCAGGTCTCCATGTACTGGCCGACAAGCCTTGGATAATCGATGCCCGAGAGTTCCCCGATCTTAGAGCTGCACTCCGGGAGGCTGAAAAAGCCGGCGTGATCGTTTACGACATGATGACTCAGAGATTCGCAGCCAGGTATATTCTGGCCCGTGAGTTCGTCAGCGATCCGGATATCTTCGGCAAGCCGGTTTCAGGGACGAGTTCGAATCCGGGGGTTTAC
>CAZGYL010000152.1:0-4973 GCA_964529985.1 uncultured Planctomycetia bacterium
TTCGCCCGAACGGACGGTGGATCTGCCGGTGCGCTTCAAAGTGCACAAAGACATGGGGAAAGAAAGGGTTTCTTTTGAGGTTCCGCGGGTAGGGGTCTACGAGATTGCTGTAGTCAGGCTGAGCGCGGATTAAGGGCCCGGCTGACATGAGGCATTCCGTCAGTGACCTCGGCCGATCCGCACCCTATCACAGCCGTGTGCAGGCTTTTGCTCTTCCTCGCAAGGACGTGGCATCAGAAGGTAAGCCAGGCCACCAATGTCTGGTGTTCGAGGGCGCACAGCTTTGAACTCTCTCTCCTACACGGGCCTCTGAGAGAAGGATGAATCATAGCATCAATCAGCTGAGGCTGTATGGGGCCGGCTGATTGGGGATCGTAGACCTCGTGCCGAAAGATCCCGCCAGGCGCCCCGAGTCCGGTTTTGGCCGAAAGCCAAAACCGGAAGGTAGTTATTGGACGAGGCACTATGGTATGTCAGGGGGTGCGGGACACGGCCGGTAGAACTTGCAGCCGAGTTTGTCAGGTGTTGGGTCCGGGCCGCAGTTGTCAAAAGGCTCGGGCAAAGGTTCTCCACTTCCGAAAAGATAGTCCAAAACTCGGACCGGATCGGCTATATCAATTTGCCCGTCATCATTTGCGTCGGCTGCATCAAGACACTTGGGCGGTTCGCCCCCTGCGAAAAGCGATTGAAGCAGAAACACCGCATCCGCTATGTCGAGCTTGTCGTCCGCGTTCGCATCGCCACGTTTGAAAAGCGCCTGCACCTGGCACCCGGGGCCGATCACGCACACCGTTATGAGCTGCGGGCAGACAGTTATCTGGCCGCCGCACTGTGTAGGCTCGCCTTTACATTCGGTCAGCACGAGCGGACACGACGTTGAAATCTCGGGGCAGCGGGTTTCAACTTCAGGGCAATGAGTGGTCGCCCGGGGACACTCGGTCTCGATCATCGGACAGGCGGTCGACTGCTGGGGGCAGCGTGTCTGGACGGTGGGACAGGTCGTTGGTGAAGGAGGACACCTGGTATTCTCAGCCGGGCATTCGGTTTGTACGGGAGGGCATAAAGTGGTCAAGCGGGGACATGCGGTCGTAATCAATGGACACTTGGTGGGATCGGTCGGACACTCTGTAGGTTTGCGGGGACATACGGTGGTGACACTGGGGCAGCGAGTGGGGTCAGGTACTATGGTGTCCCACGCTCCGAAAGCCTCACCGCAATGGACAAGAAGGCTCGCCCAGAAAGCCAAAGCCGCCACCGAAAACCCTTTTTTCATGGTTCACCTCCTTCCCCACAGGCCGGCGGGCTCCCAGGACTCAAGTTTTTTACCTACCGCCTGACACCCGACCCTGCAAGAAACTCCCACGCCTGCCGGAAGGGAAACCGACCCTCAGCCTAACGTCCCTTCTACTGAAAACTCCCTCTAATATCAAGGCACACAGGCCCCCTGAGGCGAACCGAACTTCTCGTTTCGTTGCATTAATTATGCAGGTCACGCAGGCCTCACTCCCGGCAAGGAGGAAAGCTGTGACATGTCAATTCATCTTCGGTTGTATCAACCCCGCACTGCTCAAACGGAGGCGGCAACCGGCCGCCGGAGCCGAAAAGGAAATCGAGGATCTTAACCGCGTCTCCAATATCCACGGCCCCGTCGTCGTTCGCATCAGCTGCATCGAGGCAGCACGGTGGCTCGCCGCCCGCAAACAAGGCGGCAAGGAGATAAATCGCATCTCCGATGTCGCAAGCACCGTCGCAATTTGTATCGCCGCGTCGGAAAAGCGCACCCTGACAGCCTTCGCCTTGCGGGCAGACGGTAAGCACGATCGGGCACTGCGTTGGCTGGGGCGAACATTGCGTGGGCTGGGGCGCGCACTGCGTGGGCTCAGGCGAGCAGCGCGTCGGACTCGGCGGGCAAACAGTAAGTTGTCCCAGGCATTCGGTCACTGTAGCCGCACATACCGTGGCCTCAACCGGACAGCGGGTCTGCCACGTCGGACACTTGGTCTCCACGGGAGGGCAGCTGGTTTCCGCAGGCGGGCACCGTGTCTGCTCCTGCGGGCACGACGTCTCGTATCGGGGGCACACAGTGGGAACTGGCGGGCACCTGGTCTCGCTGGGAGGACAAAGCGTGCCGTAGGTCGGGCACTTTGTGGGAAGGGGACAGGTTGTGTCCCCACCGCACCGGGTGGGCTCGGGCGGGCATTCGGTTTCTTGGACCGGACACTTGGTCACCTCATGAGGGCATAAGGTCGTCACGGGCGGGCAGTTTGTGGGTGAAGGGGGAAAAACCGTAGTCTGTCCCTGCAAAGCCGTAAATCCACCGGACGATACGAGCAACCCCACCAGTGTCCAGAAGGAGAGAGGCCGAACCCTGCAATATCCAGTCGTCATAACCACCTCCCGGGTTGAAGCGCAATCAGCGCAGGTCTACAGGCTTTGCTCCACTCGGCTCAACCCTTTTCTTTTCCACGCAGCCCAGGACCCTTTTCTGTAGCACGCAGGTGCTCCTTCATTAAATAAAGACGGTCAGAGCCGGTCAACCATGACACCTTGTACGGCTCCACTCCGCTTGACCGGGCCCGATCGTTGCTTTTGATCCGGTTGCGCCATACTCTTGAAGCCTAACCTTTTTGGAAGGAGAACGCGCTATGAGAGTTGGTGTGTATGTCGATGCCGTTAATCTGGCTATGAACGGCGGCTTCGGCATGCGGTACGAAGTCCTGCGCGCCTTTGCCTGCCGTGACGGCGGCCAAGCGGTCAGACTGAACGCCTATCTGGCCTGGGATCCCGCCCGGGCCCAGCGGGATGAAGAGTACCGCATCGGCCAGGCCCGTTTCCATTCAGCGCTTCGCGATGTCGGCTACAAAGTGATAGTGAAAGAGGTCAAGTGGTACGAGGATGACACCGGCGCCCGTTTTGCAAAGGCCAACGTCGATCTGGATCTTGCAGTGGATGCGCTCCTTCAGTCGAAAAACCTGGACCGAGTCGTACTTGCAACAGGTGACGGTGACTTTGTGCAGGTCGTAAAAGCCCTTCAGAATAACGGCTGCAGGGTGGAGGTGGTGGCTTTTGATAATGTTTCGGCCGAGCTGCGCAAGGAAGCGGACCTTTACATATCAGGCTACCTGATACCCGGGCTGCTTCCTATTGTACGAGATGGAGTGATACAGCCTTGGGGCGAAGTCAATGGCTGGGCCCGGGGCACTTTCTGCGCTCACGACAATACCAAGAACTACGGCTGGTTGCGCTATCTGAGGACTGTGGACGCGCAGCTGTGGAGAATCGACGACAGGGATCCGGCTTCACCGTACCGGACCATTTTCTGCCACGACGACGAGTTGCCCGAGGATATCCGGCCGGAGTGGCTTCCGAATCGAAACACGATCTTCGAGTTCAAGATAGTGGAAGGGTCTGAGCCCGGAAAAACCAAGGCTGTGGAGCTCAAGGCCATAAGGACGCGAACCTGAAAGGCAGATTCAGGTGTCGCTTTCCTTGAGAGCCCGCTTTCGTACCTCCCGTGCGCGGTCCAAGTAGTGATCCAGTTTCTCGATCGCGAACTCCTGCAGCATGTCTTCGACGGTAAGCGTGGGGTGCTCGCTTGTTATAAGCACGGATCCCACGAAGCCGGGGTCGCTTATGCGCACTTGAGGCCCGTATTTTTCCTTGAGGCGCCGCAAGCGGGACCAGTTGTAATCAAGGTGTGCCAAAGCGCAATCCAAGTTGATCTCTGTTACCGCGAAGTCGAAGTAGTTCGTGGTGGAAGCGAGCACGCGCCCGAGAGGATCTCGAATTTGTGAAGGGCAACTGCGCATGATAGCGCCTACAAAATGCGCGCGGCAGGCGTATGCCCACTGAGCCTGTCTGAGACCGCCGTGATACATAGAGCAAAACACGATGAGGTCGGGCCGAAGCACAGCGTAGCGCCGGAGTAATTCGTCGAAGTTGAGATCAAAACAGATCGCAAAACCCACGCGGCCGAAGTCGCAAGGCAGAACCACGGCTTCGGTACCGGGTCGTATTCCGTTTTCGATTTCTCCTATTGTTGGAAAGTTTTTCTTGTAGCGGCCTACGACTTTCCCGTTTCTGTCGATAAGCGTACTGGTGTTGTACCACTTTCCATCTTCGAGACGCCGCACCGCAGGGTAAACAACGTAACAGTGGTTCTTGCGTGCAACTTCGCTGAAAAAGCGCTCCACGGTATGTCCCCGCCCTTTGTAGTAGCGCCGCAGTCGCTCTCCTCCCCAGCCGCTCGGCCTGTCGGAGCATTCGGGGATCACGATAAGGTCGGGCTTATCCGGAAGGACCTGCCGGAGCCGCCCCCGCCAGAAATCGATCACTCGTTTCACAACCTGTTTGTCGGGCAGCTTGGCGTCCACGGAAGGCGGAGTCGAGCCGATTACGGCGATTCGAACGTGTTTCTTGTTCGAGGCGGGCGCGCCGCGAACTTCATTGAGCGACAGAAGAGGAACTGCTGAGGAAAGAAGAGCAAACAAGAGACGACTCGACCCGTAGCGCATAGTGGCACCTCCTTGAAAACAGGCAGACTCACAGAAGCCAGGCTACCTGTCTTCCTTTCCTGTTTCAACAGGGGAGGGGGCATCCGCCCGCGGGCGGCCGGCCTTGCTGTCCCAGTACGGCGAGAGGCGCCTCAGTTTGCTTACTATTTCCGGAAAAACTTCTATAACGCGGTCGATTTCTTCTTCGGTGGTGTAACGACTGAGGCTGAAGCGCACCGAGCCGTGTACCGCGGTGAAGGGAACATGCATTGCCCGCAAGACGTGCGAAGGCTCAAGCGATCCCGAGGTGCAGGCGGAGCCGCTTGAGGCACAGATTCCGTAGGCGCTCAACTGGTAGAGGATTCCTTCGCCTTCTATGTAGTGGCAGGACAGGTTCAAGGTGTTAGGGAGCCTGGGTGCGCCGCGGCCGTTGATCTCCAGATAGGGAATACGCTCAAGGAGGGCCTGCTCCAGCCGGTC
>CAZGYL010000152.1:4983-9852 GCA_964529985.1 uncultured Planctomycetia bacterium
CCTCTCGGTGGTCGTTGAGTAGCTGCAGGGCCCGGCCCAAAGCCACAATGCCGGCTACGTTTTCCGTTCCCGCGCGTCTGCCCCCTTCCTGGTGGCCGCCTATCATGAACGGGCGCAAGGCGGTACCTTTGCGCACGAAAAGCGCACCTACACCCTTCGGCGCGTGGATCTTGTGGCCTGAGAACGAAAGAAGGTCCACATATTTGAAATTCCCTTTCAGATCTATAGCGACTTTCCCGACCGACTGGGTTGCGTCGGTATGGAAAACGATCGCAGGATCAGTCTCCTTGACAATGCGCGAAAGCCGCTCGATCGGAAACACCACGCCGGTTTCGTTATTGGCGTGCATGATCGTAACAAGGGCAGTGTCTTGATCAAGGGCTTTTACAAACGCCTGGATGTCGAGATTACCGTGCCGATCGACCGGAACGTAAGTGACCCGGTACCCGTTCCTTTCCATCTCGCGGCATACTTGCAGTACCGCGGGGTGTTCCACAGTGGAAGTTATAATATGCCGCCTGGAGGGATTCGCCTTGAGGCTTCCTTGTATCGCCGTATTGTTGCTCTCGGTTGCACAAGAGGTGAATATGATTTGGTTGGGATCGTCGAGTCCCAAAATCCGGGCGATACTTTGGCGCGAGTGCGCAACAGCCGCCGCCGCCGATTTCGCCTGCTCGTACATGGAACTCGGATTGAAATAGATATCGGTCAGGTACGGCACCATAGCCTCGTAAACTTCCGGGGCGATTTTGGTGGTTGCGTTGTTGTCCAGATATACAATATCCATGGGCCTCAGACCTCGATGACTCGGATCCTCTCGTCTACGTGATCCTTAAGTACCTGCTCGACCATCAACTTCATGGTCATGCCTGCCTGCGGGCATCCCGAGCAGGCGCCTGAAAGCCGGCAGTAAACCATGGTGCCCTTGATATCAACTATCTCTATATCACCCCCGTCACGCTGCAGGCTCGGGCGAACGTACTCTTCGATCGCCTTCTCAACCTTCTTGGCAAACTGGTAGGGTGAGATTTCACCGGTTTCCGTCGAAGTACCAAGGGTTGAAGCCTGCTGCTGCCCGGCTGCCTGAAGAGGAGCGCCGGCGCTTTTTGCTTCCCCCCAAACTTCGTTGAGAAGATCCTGCAGGCCGCCCGGGGCATGCTGGCAGGATCCGCACGCCCCTCCAGCCTTGATCGCAGCTATTATGTCGGGAATCGTGCGCAGATTGAGCTCTTTGATCTTGCGCTTGATGTAAGGCTCTGTAAGCCCGAAGCACTTACACACAAGCCTGCCGTGTTCTTTCTCCTCAGGGGTTATATCAACCCCCAAAGCGCGCAGATCCACGCCGCGCCGCTGGGCCCAATTGAAAACCGCGGCCCTAAGGGCTTCCGTTCCCATGACCGAGCAATGGATCTTTTGGTACGGCAGCCCTCCCAAGAAATCCACAATGTCCTGATTGGTTATTTTCAATGCTTCTATGGGTGTGTAGTTGCCCTTCTCAAGCATTTGGCACAGTGCTTCGGACGAAGCTATGGCCGAGGTGCAACCGAAAGTAAGGTATCGAGCCTCGGTGATCACATCTTTTGTGGGATCGGTGGGGTGGCGTTTCACCCGGAAAGTGAAGCGCATTGCGTCGCCGCATGCGATCGAGCCGTGCTCGCCCACTCCGTCGGGGTTCTCGATTTCACCCAAATGGGTGCCGGGCTTTCCCTGAACCGCGTCCATGAAAAGCTGTTTGGTCTTCTCACTGTAATCCCATGCCATTGGATGATCCTCGCGGAGGTAGTGCAGGCCGCTTTGAAGGCAGGAGACCCCGCCCGGCCTCCACCCCTGGAGCGGCTCCGACTTAGTCTACCTTTTGTATAACCAAAAAGGAGCCTCCGCAAGCTGGGGATGGGGCCCGAGGCCCGCAGCGGCTGAGCGGGGCCGCGGCATTTCACAATACGCCGCGACAGCACCTAAATCACTGCTTCCGGGCAGCCTTGAGCAGAAGCCCGTCCATACCGAAGAAATAGCCCGGTGATTTCTCTGCTTTCCCCGCTACTTCAACCACCAGAGTGTTGTTGCCTTTTTTCAGCTTAAAGATCCCCAGGGATACGGGCCCTGTAGGCACGCATTTCCCGGGCCGACCGCTGAAAAGATCTATGTCCCGCGCGGCCGGCGTCCCGTTCACCGCGAACTTGAAGATCCCGTAGTCCCATGACTTCGTCAGGTAGGCGATGACTTCAAAGGTGCCAGCCTTCGGGCTGCGGAACCTCAGCGTGAGCTTCTGCCCCTTGGCGGTGGCCCGCCACCAGAGCTGTTTTCCGCCGCTCCAGCGGCCCCCGAAGTGCCCCATGCTTTGGGGACCGGCTTCCCCGCCCGTACATTCTGCAATCTTAAGGTTTTCAGCCTCAATGAGACCCTTGATTCGGAAGGGTTTCCAAGCGGGCTTGGGCAGGCGCACTGCAAGAGGAACCGGTTTGAAGAAGTCTTTGGTATCCGGAGTTGCATACCAATAAGTGGTGCAGCAGTAGTCCTTACCGATCTTGTTGTTGATCGGCCAGTCCTCGATCGTGAACTTGATCGAGCGAAGGAAGGGAATGTTGTCTATGATATGCCACCTGTTGACTGAAGTGTGATTTCCGTTGCCCGGTCCCTCGCATAAGGTCTGGTTATGGTAAGCGTGTTGAAAAAGCGCGGTGTTGCACCATGCGTATCCGAAATAATCTTCGCTGCCGGTTCCGAACGTGCTGGGGAAAGGCTCGCCGTCCACCCAGATTTTTTCATCGCCTTCGCCCCACCAACCTGTTATAGGATTGAAAACTCCGAGCGCGACTCCTACCACGCGGCCTTTGCCCTGGGCTTCAATGAACGGCCAGTCGAAAGTGGTGTTCTTGCGCGTGCAGCGCCACTTTGCATGAAAGTATCCCAGCCGGTCGCTCCAGGCTATGTCCTCAAGCGCCGCCGTGCCTCTGATCGTCACCGTCTGTGATCCTTCGTTGATAAGCCGCAGCTCAGCCCAGTTCTCGAAAGGCATGTACCAGCGGCAGTACCAGAATTTCTGTGTTACGCCCAAAGGAAGCGAGCGGTAGAGGTTTTTCCCGGGCATGGTACCGAAAAAGTCCCCGAGCGGAGCCCACACCTGCGGCGTTCGGGCTCCGTCGAAAGTGATCGTCAGAATGACTTCTCGAAGAGCGCGGCGCAGGTCCTTTGCTTCAATCTGCGCAACAAGCTGCGTTATGGCTGCAGGGCCGTTGAAACCGGTGTCCCAACTCTGGCCGGGACCCAGGCGGATCTCCTCGGCACTTTGAGGATCAAAGGAAACTTGTTTTTCCGGGTGCTTCAAAACCGCTCTTATGCGTTTGAGAAGTTTTGTGTGCTGTTTTATAAGTTCCAAACTGCAGGTGGGCACTTTCGTACCTGCGGGAAAACGCCTGACCGTAACGTGGTAGTAGAGCGATTCGGGCCGATCAGGCTTCTCGACCGTTACTTTCATGCTCTTTTGGTACGGAATGGGCAGATAGAGGTTGTAGCCGGCCGAGCGCCTGCCGCAGAAAACATCCGATTTCTTGCCTCGGCTTATGGGCGGAGGGAAGACCCATGCCGGCTGGGTGCCGCCCGGAACCGGCTTCCGCTCCGGATTCTGCCAGGAGTAAACGGTTATGGGTTTTGCCGGAGCTACGAATTGCGGTTCCCGGGCACCGTCAAGATAAATCTTCAGGGTACCCTGGGGATTGGCGGACCAGATGCGGACGATCGCACCGGGCCCCTTGTCCTCGGCCATCACGTATTCGTCGCCTTCACGCCGCAGGTAATTCCCGTGGTCCCGGTTGGCGTTCCAACCCGCAGGGTCCTGGGGGGTTTTGGATTTACGGTCGTAACTTGAAAACTGATAGCATTTTTCGCCCGGTTGCGGCAGATACGCGAGCTGCCGCAGGTCTATCATGGCCCGCAACAGGTCCGCGTAGGAATAGGAGGCCGCCTGAAGGTGGGATCCGAGCGCAAGCAGCACTGAAACGAGAGCCACTTTGAGCATGCTTTTTCCTCCTGATAAACGCCTCTCAGGTTCCGGTTCCTCAAAACCTCGTTCACCGACCGCACAAGCGCGTTTTCAGTCTACCAAAAAGCAAAGCCGGGGTCGAGTGCGGCTGCTTTCCGCAGAGGCAGAATCTTTCGAACGCTTGGGGGCGGCTTTGCGGCCCATCTCCTTCCAGATCGCCTCCACAATCTCTTCTTGAAGAGCCCGCGAATCCTGGAGGCCCCGCGGAAAGCTGTTAAGGAGTATCGAGAAGATCCAAGTGCGCTCTCCGCGCCGCACATAGCCTGAGAAGGTGGAAACTCCGGATATGTATCCGGTCTTCCCGAAGACCTTTTCCTTTAAGTGGGGATACCTGCGGAACCGCCTGCGCAAAGTACCGTCGCGGCCCGGGCGGGCCAGAGAATTCAGCCAGAGAGGAAAGTACGGCTTGGACAACAATACTTTGAGGGTTCCTGCGATAGTCAGTGCGCTTGTGCGGTTTGCATGTGAAAGGCCCGATCCATCCGCGATCACAAGCCCTTCCTGCCGAATCTTGAACTCGCTCAAGAAGCGTCTGATACACGCTGCGCCTGCTTTTACGCTGCCTTCTCCAGCAACTGCAGCCCCGAGTGCTTTCAGGAGCACCTCTGCATGAAGGTTTTGACTTCTGGCGTTTATAACAGGCAAGTCACGCCGCAGGGGCGAAAGATGGCGCACCAGGAGTAATCCGCGCGGCGGTTCTGTTGCAGGGCCTCCAGTCGTTTTTCTGTTTTTTCTGTCGACGCGCCGCACGGTGCCGCGAATGGGAATCCCCTCGCGCTTGAGGAAATCGGCTAAAGGCTGAAGAATTCCTCTAAAGCCAGTGTATGTAG
>CAZGYL010000153.1:0-9837 GCA_964529985.1 uncultured Planctomycetia bacterium
TGAAGAGGGATTGAATCCTCCGCAGTCCCGGATTCTCATCTCTTAAGGACATCGCGCCTATTTGGACGGTTTCAGTCTCACCACCGCTGTGTACTTCGTGCCCGTTTTCGGGGGATCCTGACCGCCTTTCCAGAAAGGGATCAAAGCGAAGTTCTCGGTGACGACCAAGTTCTGGGGGCCCTTCCTGACCTCGATTTCCCATTCGCCCGGAATATCAAGGAAAAACGCCGCGGGGCGGGAAGGAACGGCCGACCTGCGCATGGTTACAGTGAAAATGAGCTCCAGAGTTCCGCGGGACAGCCTTCTCTTACGCATGCGCTGGTCGTAGAGAGGCTTTACCACGCGTTTGACCCGTGCCTCCCAGGCCGGGTCGCCGTACAGAACCGTGGTCTCCCAGAAAAAGCTTCTTCCGGCGGGAAGACAAGTCTGATTCCGGCAACAAACGTATTTTCTCCGATCCCCGTCTTTCATTTGAGCGACGGTGTGCCACAGAGCCTGTTGATTGAGCCATACAGCCTCTGCAAACGAGAACCTGTCCTGAAGGGAAAGAAAATATTCGGCGATTCCCCACGCGTAACATGAACGAGTTTGAAGGCCTACATGCCCGAAGAACTGGAAAGCTCCGTGATGGATCCACCCCAGAACCATGCACTCCTTGCCTTCAACTCGAGCGATCCGGCAGTTGCCCGGGGAATAATAGATCTTGGGATTATCCGTCCTAATGGCGTACACGTTGTTTGAAGAGTCAACTGCATACAAGGCGGTCTTAAAAGATTGTTGGGAAGATTCCTCCTCTTTCTTGATCCTCTCGAAATTCCGCCGGGCTTCTTCGGGAAGGTGCCGGAACCTCGGAGGCGTAACTATTTGCCCGCTGCGGTAGTTGAAGCCCATCTGCCAATCGTATTCTGTTGCATGCCCGCTTGTGGAGACCATGTCCACTTTGTTACTGTTCAGTTCTTCGACAAACTCAGCGGTCGTATCAGGTGGGCCCGCTACCTCCTTAGGATCTCTTCCGCGTTTTTTTACAAACTTCTGGCCTTTTTTCGTCTCGCTGAAAGAAGTCCCGCTCTCGAGCCACTTGAGCCACCCGCCCCCTACGTGCGAGAGTCCCCTGCGCACCTCAAGCGGCTTAGCCTCTACTACACGCAGCGCATCAGCCGGTGTTGCTCCCGTTAGAACAGCCCACAACGCGTCGTCGTAGGGATCACTGTCAAGGGAGGTCATAAGTAAACCCACTTCACGGTAATAAACTCCACAAAGCGGCAGCTTGAAGGAACGACCGCCTCTCCCTCTGACCTCAACGGTTCCTTTCCTCTCGAGTTCCTCGGGCGGAGCGACAAAGCACACATAGCGGGGGCTGAATTCCTTGAGTTCTTCTTTCACGGAACTCAACTTGCCTTCCCCGTAGGAAAATATCTTCCCGTTGTGTTTTTTGCGGAGAGTTTCCACCACCTCCTTCCACTCGGGACGTTCCAGCGTCTTTTTTGCAACCACGATGGCATACTTGTGTTTCGGGGATCTCCCGGGGCGGGCGCAAAATGCAGCGGAAATACCCCAAAAGAAACTGACTCCCAGAACCAGGAGTAAAGCACGGGTGCGGGCTGAAGGCATCGTTCCTTCTCCTTTCTGCAAGCTTAAGGCTCAAATGGCAATGCGCCAGGCAAGTATCGCGCTGCCGGCCCGAAAAATCTCAATGCGAGCCCTCGTATTGCGGCCTGGAAGAGTGCCCGCAGTCAGACGGAGTGCCTGAGTCTATTTTTGGTCCACAGTTTCCATAGGTCAAGGTTGCAAGCTCTGCCCAACGCCTCTCTATTTTCGCCGAATATCATAACACAGAAGAATATCCTGGTCGCGCAGGTAAAGCCTTCCCGCAGCAATAGCGGGAGGAGTCCATGCGTGCTTCCTCGTGCGGTACGGTTGTTCGAAACGACCGCGGAGCTCAAAGCCGGCCGGAGTGGCTCGAACCAGGCTCATTCGACCTCTCTCGCTGCGTACGTAAAGCATTCCCCCTGCATAAATAAGAGAACACCCGGAGCCGCAGCTTCGGTCGGTCCACATAACACGCCCGGTTTCGTATTCCATACAGGTCAAAGTGCGTGGAGAATCGCACCCATAGAGGTAACCGTCTACAAGAACTACGCCTCCAAGGTGTACGCGCAGGTGCTTTGTAATGTACCTGACTTTGTAGACAGGCCCTTTGGGTCCCTTTTCAAACTGCAGGAGGACTCCTGCACCGCTTCTGTAGCCGCTTGTTGCGAAAACCGTTTCGTTGTGGGTAACGGGCGTGGAAACGTTGGCATGGGTGCGGCCAAGCTTATCGAAGCGCCAAAACAGCCTCCCTGTTTCGGCGCAAACCCCAAAAAGGCAATGAGCTCCAAGCTGCACGTATTGAGGTCTTCCACCGAGAGTAGCCCGTACAATAGAACTGTATGCAGCCTTATCGACTGGCGGCGAAAGCCACACGAGCCTTCCCTCCGTTTTCGAAAGCGCAAGCACAGTGCCCCTCTTCCCTCCAGGAGTACACAGAATCAAATTGCCGTCCACAAGCAATGATTCAGAGTATCCCCACTCAGGTATCTCTCCGCTGAAGTCTGAAACAAGATCCCGCCGCCAAATCAACTCGCCGCTGCGGGCGTCCATGCAAACAAGATCACCGTTTATTCCCAACGTATAGAGACGCCCGCCGGAAAGGGTTGGAGTGGATCGGGGACCCGGGTAACCCCCTCCCTTGTGCCGCACGGGACCGATGGCCTTGCGCCAAGCTTCCCTGCCGCCTTCCGCCCACTTAAGGGCTATGACCCATTCCTTCCCGTCACGGTTCCCCATGGTGTAAAGCAGGTCACCGCAGATAGAAGGGCTACTGTACCCTTCACCCAACCCCGTAGCTTTCCAAAGGAGCTTGGGCCCGCCAGAGGGCCATGACTGGAGCAAATCCTTTTCATGGCACAAGCCGTCGCGCCCGGCGCCGCGCCAACCCGGCCAATCATCAGCTCGGCCCGGCGCAGCAATGGACAAACCGACGACTACCTTGAGGAGTAGACCGGGCACTGCGCCGCCAGCAAGAACGCATTTTGCAAACTTTTTGTGTAAGTCAAGCATAAGGTGTTCCGAAGTAGCGATTAAGCGAAGTTAAGCTCAAAGTCGACGCCGGCTAAGACCGGTTTTCCCGGCAAGCTCGGCTTTACGCCTGGCCTGTAACTCCGTCTACTTACTTTTTGCGAGGCGGCTTGCACTCCACCTTCACCGAAGAGGTGGCCGTGACCACCTTGGAACATGGCTTGCCAGTCTTCGCCTTCGCGCTGCGGCTTGCTTTCTTCCCTTCTTTCGAAGAGCCGTTGTCCCCGGAATTTTTCTTTTTGAACCTAACTTCAACCTTTACGGCAGGCTTTGAGCTTGCAGGTGCGGGGAGGCTTTTCACGGCACCCTTGGAGGGGACCGCCGGCTTCAGCTTCAGGCGGCTCACCCGGCCCGAGCCGGCTTTAACCTTGCCACCCTTGCCGCATTTGGGATCGACCGAACTCGTCTTCTTGAGCACCTTTGCGCCTCCTCCCACGCCGATGACACTTGCCGGGCCACGTAATACGGAACGGCATCTCGAACCCTTTTTGCCTGAAGAGGACACGCGGCTCTCTAAGCTTCCAACCCTCAGTATCACCTTCTTCGCCGGGCAGCTCGATGCCTTCCCCTGGCCGTTTGGCTTCTTATCTTGTCCGTTGCTCTTTTTCCCCACAACAACCCGCACTTTGGCCCGAGCTGAGGCCCGGGCTTCGGCCCCTGCCTTATCACCCTTGCCGAGTTGCACCACTTTGACTTTTAAGGCGGTTTTCTTCACCTTGGCTTTGCCCTTTGCGGGCTTCACCTTGTCGCCTCCCAGCACCGGGGCAAAGGGGATGAGTAGGAGGGCGAAGAGCGCAATCAACAAACGCGCGGAAAACGGTGTCCTTCTGCAGCCTTCTTGAAGCATGGTAATCCTCCTCCTTAAGGTTTTGAAGTTTCGCAAAGTACAAGGAATCGCAGGAAGTATAGCCGACTCTCCGGCCAGAAAATCCGCTGTATATATCAGCCCGTCGGCCAAGGGACGACGGGAGTCCGGAAAAAGCTCTGCCACTTTGGCATCGCATGAAACGTCTTCCAGTTCAGCGCACCTGCGCTGTGCGTACCAGGCAACGGGATTCCACCAGTACAGTCCGGTCACCAAAACTCCCAGGAACCGCGTCAGGTGGTCGCGGCGCTTGATGTGGATAAGTTCGTGGCAAAGCACTGCCTTTTGCTGAGCGGGACTTAAGGTCCGCCACAGCGCGGCCGGCAAAAGGATCTCCGCTCTGAAAGGGCCGGCCCACACCATGGGCGGTATACGGCAGGGTAGAAAACTAACACGCGGGCACTGGGAGAGCCCCAGTCGCCTGCAGAGCACCCTGACTTTTTCCGTAACCGACGGAGGTGCGGAATTCGCAAAACCTACCAGACGGCGAAAGGCCAGGTAGCGCTTTGCTGCAACAAAGAAGTAAATAAAAGCCCCGCCAAGCCACGCGGCAAAGACGTAAGGAAGAAAAACCGGCGCCCTGTTCGACTGCAACTCCGGTTTTGCACCCGCCTGGCGGAAAAACGTGGAGCTGACCCCGGCGCCCGGCGCAAAGGGGCTGCGTTGGGTTTCCACGCTTTGGACTGTTTCATCGGGAAGTAAAGGAACGGGCAGGGTCAAAAGCGGTGGGGTTACGAATTTGAGAAGAACGACCACCCAAAAAGCGTGAAGAAAAGAAGGCCGCCTGCAAACCTTGCCCAATGCGGTCAGGACCGCCGCGGCAATCGCGGTCATAATAGTAATTCCCAACACCCACCGGCAAACGAAAAGCATACTGGCAAGGCTCATCTCTACTTGCGCTTCTTTTTAACTGCGTCCCTTTTTTCTTCTTTGAAGAATTCTTCCACAAGCCGCCGCAAAGAGCGCCGCTCTTCACGTGAGAGGCGGGCGGTTGCAAGCAGACTCGAAAAGAGCGGGGTTACTGAGCCCCCGCACACCTTCTGAGCAAGGTCCTGGAAAACCTCACCGAGAAACTCCTGCCGCCCTATTTTTGCCCGGAAAACATGCGCCCGGCGGCTTCTATCCCTTCTCACGTATCCTTTTGCCTCAAGTCGCTCAAGCAATTTTTGAACAGTTGCATATTGGGCGGTTCCGCCACCGGGATAAAGTGCGTCTGTAAGCTCGCGAATCGTAGCCTTGCCGCGTTCCCACAGCTGATCCAGCAGAGCCAACTCCGTGTTCGTAACTTTCCTTAAAGCCATGATCCGGTCACTCTAACTTTCTCAGACAACTTGACTGAATTCTACCCCGGCCACCTGCCCCTGTCAATAAGCTGGGGGCAGGAATTCCCGACCGGTTTCGCCACGGACATGCTGCGTTGTCCCGCCGCCTCAGCTCACCGTTCCAGAGCCAAATCCAGTTGCCTGGGAGCGGCTCGCAGGTTTGCCGGTTCAGGCTGACGTGGCACCGCCGAGGCCGGCAAGGGGGCAACGTACCTGGAGCCTGTTGTGTCGGACTCGGGCCTGGGCTCACCTCCTGCGCTGGCCTTGTTTCATTATCACTCGGCGGTACACATCCATAGGGGTCCAGACATCCCGGGGCGTCTGGGCTGTGCGATCCCATAAGTAGAGAAGCAGGTAATCGAGCGTGTCGTCGGCCGGGCTGCGGAAGGTGAACCGGTCACCGGCTGCGGCGCTTGTGCGCTGGTGGAAATACCGCGACGGCTTTACCGACGATACGCGGCCCAGAAATGCATTGTCGACCCACACGGTGGCCCCCACCGGCGCGTCGCGTCGGTTTGCGTACACACGGATGAAGAGGGCCACCTTGCGCGTGTCGGCTGCCGTAGTGAAAGAGCCCTCGTAGCGCTGCCACTGGTCGCTTGGCAGGAACGGCTGGAGGGTGCTCTGCAAGTCATGGCGGCTTGCGGCCCGATCAACAGGCTCCTTCCAGCCTTGCGCGTAAACGCTCAACGGACGTCTGAATCCGCGGCCTTTGAGCCAAAAGGAGAAGTAGTACGTGGTTTTGGGCTGCACATCAAAGGCGGCGGCTCCGGAGTAACCGGCGGTGGGGCCGAGCGTAAGCGCGTTGTTGGTGATGGACCGCTCGTCGTGGCCGGTAATTGTCATGTACACCGAGTGCCGGCCGCTTTGCGACTGCTCGTCGGTCACACCCCAGCGAGCTGAGCCGGCTCCGTTGTAACAACCCCAGCCGAGCGGAAAGCGGCAGCCGCGGAATTCAGCCCGCTCAGGCCCCTCGGCACCCGGATCGGCAATCAGGTTGTCTTGTTCGGCAGGCCGGGCCAATTCGCGACGGAACTTCGCCACCATTTTCCACACGCCTGCATATGGTGCCCTGAACTTCGACGTATAAGTCTCTCCGGCGCGGATCCGGCGGCCTACATCTTCACGCTTCCAATTCTCGCGGGCCGACTTGACCGCTCTGTCCCTATCGTTGAGCACAGCGATAAACACGCCGCCAGGACCGAGGTAAGCGTACTGAGCGCCGACGCTGGGCCAGTCCGGCCGCGGCGGGTCCTCCCAGAACGGATCGCTATGCAGGCCCAAGTAGGTCAGCTCGTGTTTCTCCGCGCCGCGCGCGAAAGTCATGAACCACATAAAGTCGTAGCAGCGGACGCGATTGAAGCGGACATCGCAGCGGCTGAAGTTGATAATACCGATCGTGCCCGGCGGCGCGGGTAGGTTGTAGTCGCCCGTGTACGGTTCCGCTTTCGAATCCAGGATCAGGTCATCGCCCTCAGCTCGTACGAACGCACAGATGCGCGACTTGCCGTGCATGCCCTGCTGGTTTACCCGCTCAACCGGTCGCACCTCCAGCCACGGCTTGCCTGCCTGCACGCGGTAGATCGTAACGATGGGCTCGGGCCGACCGTGCCGGCGGCCCTCGCCGGCATGCTTGAGTACCACCTCTTGTTGCGTCAGTTTCAGAATCTGAACCCACATCGTGCCCATGCCGAAGTTGCGCAGTCCCCGCCGGTCCTGATGTACCTTGTAGATTTCGTTCGCCTTGAAGCCGTTCGGCCCCTGCTTGGCCATCAGGTCCACGCTGTCGTCCTTGTTGCTGAAAAGGAACAGGTAGAAGAATTCGTTTTCCGCTATGAGGTCGCCACGCGGTTTGTAGTCTGTGGCTCCGTACGGGATAAGTCGCCAGTTCGGCCTGTCTTTCATGGCTGCTGCCATCGGTCCCTTTTGCATGTATCGCTTACCGGTGTCCCAAAGTCGCACGCCTTGACCTCGTTGAGCAGCTGACACATCAAGTGCAACTGCGGTTGCAGCCAAAGACGAAATAAGCACAGCCACTCGTAACCTATTTCCAATCGGTCCACACTGCTTCGTCATGGCTCCCCCTCCTCGAACTGGTGACATGACTACACGCCTCGGACAAGTCGCACACAAACTCCTTTTTCGGCACGGTCGACGTTAGGTAGGCGAAATTCAAACCTATCGTCCTACTATTGGTCCGCTACATCGCACGGGCCACCACCTGCCGGTAGAGGTCCATGGGCGTAAAGAAGGTCGCCGATGTCTTCTTGCTGCCGCCGTAAAGGTAAAACAGGGCGTACTTAGTTTTGTCTCGGCGTCGTTCCTCCTTTCGTTCGTCTGCCCCCCGAAAGCGTAGCCCGCCGGGGGACGTGTCGTCAAGTCATCCGGCACGGTTCCCGATTCAACGATTTCGTGTTGCTTCAATGCTTGGATCCGGTTGAGGTCCTCCGGAGCAAAGCAAAGGCAATGATCACGGCCCTGGGACTCAGCGCAGGACAGGACCTCCGCCTTATCATTGGCGACAGTTGCGGTAACAGCCGGGTGGCCGGCCGGTTCTTAGTCGGATAGTCATAATCGTTTAGAGAAGGCTTGTCATGTGGAATCGCAGAAGACCCGCAAAGTACCCCAAAAAGTGTAAAACACCCCGAACGCTCACGAAGGCTATATGCCAACCGAACTCAAATCGCCCCATAGTTGTCTAACCTCTGCCGGGGAAAGCGGAGACGGCATGCCGGGAAGGACACAGGTGCAACACCGCATACCAGGTCCGGTGCATTAACCCCGAGTCTAAGTTTTTCTTTGGGCAGCCGTTCACATCTGTCGGGATGGGCGTTGAGATCGGTCGGAATTCGCACCTAATATTTTACCGCTTGAGCCGCGGTTAGTCCTCGATCCAAATCAAGCGGCCGCGGCCGCGACGGTCAATATAGTCGATCATCGTCTGTGTGACATGGACGAGATCAACGACTCCGCCCATGGGGCGGATTTCGCCCCGCCGAAACAGGTCCAGCGCAGCAGCGAAGCAGCTTTTTATGGAAAGCGCAAGTTCACTTTCGGGATCCAGGTAAGCGTCGTCGTACCGCCGGCGCCTCAATAGGTAAACTATCGATAAGCTCGCATGGCGGTAGAGAATCCCTGCCTTCTTTTTTCGTAACTCCTTCTTAAGCACTTCCAGACAATATCGGCTTATGGTTTCGCAGATCGTGGAATCGATTTCCGCCGCGGCATCTTCTCGATACTGAAGAATCCGGCAGAGAGCCCGTAGCCAATTGTTCGGCCTGAATTCCGGCCAGCTTTCAAATCCGTCGACGAGCATACTGGCAAACGCGCTGGCTTCCTCGCTGCTGCGCACGCAGTTTGCCATTAGGTTAAGTGCGCCTGGAGAAGGCGCCTCATGCCTGCCCACCCGAAGCATACGCGCTATCAAGGCACTCACTTCCGGATGCTCTGCGCTGCAGTAGGCGAGAACATTTAAAACCGAGCGTTCTTCGAGGCACGGCTCCCTTCTCTTCAACTTCCTAAGCAGAAGTTCAACCAGCTCCTCAAGGAGCTCTGGATCGCTTGCCCCTTCCGCCAAAGTTCCGTCCGATGAAACTGCCGTTGCATGCTCAGGCGGCTGTTTCTTTTTAGCATCGGCGTCTGCTTGATTCAATTTTTGTGCCAATCGCGGTAAACGTGCTTGCGCAAGCTCAAAAGGTTTATAGCGAAGGTCGGATACTACTTCAGCCATTTCGCTGCGAGCTCCTCCTGTGCGACGTGTGCCTTGCCACATTCGAAGGCTCGCACGCCTGGGCTCAAGGGGCGGGTTTGTCCGCGGAAGCTCTGAGAGCGCTTGCTCTTTTGTCTTGCCCGTGTCTTTTGCTTTTCTCCAGTCGAAGGAGATTCTCGTTGCCTCGAAAGTTGAGTCTGTTTTGGGCACCACCTCGACCCGTGGGTTGCCTTGGCCCGGCAACATCTCAAGCCTAAGGTCGACGGGCGTGTCGCGGGAAACCGGCCTCGGAAAATCAACCGTTACGTCCCGCACGGAACGGTGCCCCTCCCTCCAAACTGAGACCGTAAGGCTTTTTTCTTCACGCCCAATTGCAAGGCCCAGATCAAGAGGATGCTGAGGCCGCCAAACTTCTCCTCCCGGTACATATTCTTGGACGCCTGTTAAATTCTGCCAAACAGGCTCCCCTCGCTTGATGATCAGGGTTTGAACCCGGGGCAGCTTGTCCAAATAGGGCGGAATGCCTTGGGTTCTCCGCTTCAGAAAAAGTTCGATTCCACGAAGCAGCTCGGCACCGTAGGGTGCTTTTGGATCCGGGAAAATACACCTGCCTTCCCTTAGAAAGGCGGGGCAGATACGTTGTAAGACCCGCCTGCCGAAGAGCTGCCCGGAAGAGGGAAAAGACGCCCAGAATCCCGAAACAACACAGCCGAGAGGCTCGACTGCATTGAAAAGGTGTTTGCGAACTTTGTTGCACCAACTGGTGAACCGCGCCTCGGTTTCGGCTAGTGAAAGTTCAGGCTGGTCAAACGGCCCGTCGAGCG
>CAZGYL010000154.1:0-9836 GCA_964529985.1 uncultured Planctomycetia bacterium
AGGCGTAATTTCGGCCAGACGGCCGCAATGCAGGCAGGCATCGATTACGCCCGCGGAGAGGTCGTAGTCACTATGGACGGAGATCTGCAAAACGATCCGGCGGACATCCCGCACCTGCTGTCGGTTCTGGGGGAGGGTTACGATCTTGTCTGCGGCTGGCGCAAGCACCGCAAAGATACCTTGTTCCTGCGCAAAATCCCTTCGCGTGTCGCCAATTGGCTGATAGGACGACTGACCGGCGTAAGAATTCACGATACCGGTTGCTCGCTTAAGGCATTCAAGCGATCGGCCGCCCGGCAGGTCCGTCTTTACTCGGATCTTCACAGGTTCATTCCGGTCGTGCTCTCGCTTTCCGGCGTGCGGTATGTCGAAATACCGGTGGCCCACCACCCGAGGCGTTTCGGCACAAGCAAGTACGGGTTGTCGCGCATCTGGAAAGTGTTGCTTGATCTTCTCACACTGAAAATGCTCACCGGTTTCGCCTCGCGGCCCGCGCTTTGGTTCATGCTTCTTGCGTTGCCTCCTCTTGCGGCGGGTTTGGGTGCAGGGGCGATCGCTGCTTTTTCCTACTTGGAGGGAAGCACGTCTTTCAGCATTGTGGCGCCTGCTGTGGCTTTTCTGTGTTTGACTCTGGCCGGACATATAGCGGTATTGGGTTTTCTGGGTGAGCTTGTACGGTATTTGGAGCCCTCGCGCGGTACAGGGGTTCCGACGAAAGCAACTCTGACTGAATGGACCCCACCGCTGCGCAACGGGGAAAAACAAAAGAAACAGGTGAATCATGAGTGACCCGGTTATCTCGGCCGTTGTGCCGATCGTTGAACGCCACAGCGACCTGAAGGAGGTTTTCCGCCAGTTCGCCGAAGCCTTCAAAGAGCTGGGCGAGCCGTTCGAGTTCATATTCGTCTTGGACGGTGATCTTGCGGAGGCCCGGAAAGAACTCGAGGAGCTCCAGCCCGGCGGAGTGCCGGTTAAGGTCGTGAAGCTCGGGAGAGCCTTCGGTGAGGCGGCTGCGCTCCGAGTCGGTTTCGAGCGCGCCAGGGGCGATTACATTTTCACTGTGCCTCCTTCTTTCCAGGTCGAACCCGCGGCGGTCAAGAAACTCTGGGAAGAGTTGCGCGGTGGGGCCGACTTGGCTGTTGCGCGGCGCTACCCCAGGGTAGACTCTATTGTCAACCGCATGCAGTCCGCCCTTTTCCATTTCTTGGTCCGCAGAGCCACCGGGACCAAGTTCCACGACATAAGCTGCGGGTTGCGAGCTCTGAGGCGTTCGGTGCTTCAAGAGCTCAACCTCTACGGCGGCTTACACCGGTTCATTCCCGTGTTGGCTGCGGCTCAAGGCTTCAAGGTCACGGAAGTGCCCGTGCCGCAGCGACCTGAGAACCTCTCTCCGCGCTTCTTCGGGCTCCCCAGGTACACGCGCTACCTGCTTGATATCCTCACGCTTTTTTTTGTAACAAAGTTCACCATGATGCCGCTTCGATTTTTCGGAGGAATCGCAGCCGTGTTGATAGTGCTCGGGGCCGGGATTACGGGATATCTGGGTTTGTACCGCCTGCTGGGGTACGGACCTATTGCAAACCGGCCGCTTTTGCTTCTGGGGGTTCTGCTTATAGCGGTGGGCATGCAGATACTGTCGCTCGGCCTTATCGGCGAGCTTGTGATATTCCTCCACGCGCGGGAGCTTAAGCCTTACAGAGTGGAGGAGGTCATCGAGTAGGTGCGGCGGCATGGAAAAGCTGCATGGAAAGCGGGCTTCCCGGCGCCGAGGGCATGCGACTTCCTATACCAGAGGTAGAGTACGATGGCTCTTAAGGTACTTCATATTGTAGGCGCAAGGCCGAACTTCATGAAGGCTGCGCCTGTTATCGAGGCTCTCAAGAAGCACCGTAACGTTTCACAGCTTTTGGTCCATACAGGGCAGCATTACGACCCCCGCATGTCAAAGGTTTTCTTCGAAGAGTTGGATCTCCCTCAGCCGGACGTGAATCTGGAAGTGGGATCAGGAACCCATGCAGTCCAGACCGCCCAGATCATGCAAAGGCTGGAGCCCCTTCTGAGAGAAAGGCGCCCGCACTTGGTGTTGGTTTACGGAGATGTGAATTCAACTGCGGCCGCCGCTCTTACAGCCGTAAAGTTATGGATTCCGGTCGGTCACGTAGAGGCCGGCCTTCGCTCTTTCGATCTCACAATGCCCGAAGAGATCAACCGCATGGTGACCGACAGGATATCCGATCTGCTTTTCACACCTTCTGAAGACGGGGACAGGAATCTCGAGAGAGAAGGTGTGGGGGAAGAGCGGATATTCCGCGTCGGCAACGCAATGATCGATACGGTTGTGCGTTTGCTTCCAAAGGCGGAAGAGAATTGGGATGCGGTCAGAAGCCGCTACGGGCTCGGGCGGTATGGACTCGTCACGCTCCACAGGCCTTCCAATGTGGATGATCCCCAACGTCTCAAAGCTCTTCTGAAGACCCTGAGCGAAGTGAGCCGCGAGATTCCTCTTTTGTTTCCGATTCACCCCAGAACCCGCCGCCGGCTGGAAGAGCTGGACATCAGGGTCGAAAGCCCTTCGTTGAAGCTTACCGAACCGGTAGGCTACCTGGAGTTTCTCTGCCTCCAGGCGCACGCAACGCTTGTAATCACGGATTCAGGAGGGATCCAGGAGGAAACAACTTATCTGAAGGTCCCGTGTATAACGGTGCGCCGCAACACCGAGCGCCCTGTTACGTGCGAGCTCGGAACCAATGTGCTTGTAGGCCATGACATGCAGCGCCTCCACGAGGAAGCTATGAGAATCCTGAGAGGGGGAGCAAGAGACGGCAGCGTTCCTCCGCTTTGGGACGGCAGGGCCGGAGAGCGCGTAGCCGCCGTGGTGGCCCGGGTTAAGCCCGGTTCCTTCCCTGCGGAGCTGGAAGATAGCGCCTGAGGCGGCCTGGGGCTGTACAATAAACCTTTCGCTCCGGAGCACAGTACGGCCCACACTGCAAGCTTGAAACTCCGAGGTTACCATGACGGCAGGCAGAGGCGCGGAAGAACCCCGAGAAGCGTACCTGCAGGAGATTTCGGTCCCTTTCGATTATCCGGTGTATTTCACGCGCCGGGTGTTCGACCCTTCGAACCCGATACTGAAAGAGCTGCTTGCAAGGAGGGAGCCCGAACGCCGCCACCGAGCGCTTGTGTACGTTGACAGCGGGGTTGCAAACGCCACTCCCGATCTTTGCAGGAAGATAGAGAGCTACTTCGCTGCATTTCCCCACCGGCTTGAACTTGCAGCGCCCCCGCACGTGGTACCCGGCGGGGAGGAGGTGAAAAACGGCTGGGCGGTTGTCAAAGGCATTATGGAGGATATCGGCAACGCTCATCTTTGCCGCCAAAGCTTTGTTGTGGTTGTGGGAGGGGGCAGCGTGCTTGACATGGTGGGATTTGCAGCCTCGATCGTGCACAGGGGAATCCGGACAGTGCGTGTGCCGACCACCGTTTTGGCCCAGAATGATGCGGGAGTCGGGGTTAAGAACGGCATGAACGAGCACGGCGTTAAAAACTACGTCGGCACATTTTGGCCGCCTTTCGGTGTGGTGAATGACTTTGATTTTCTCCTCACTTTGGAACACAAGCATTGGATAGGGGGAGTGGCCGAGGCGTTCAAGGTGGCGATCATCAAGGATTCGGATTTTTTCGACTTTCTGTACTCCAAGGCCGAGGATCTCAATGCGCGGAAGATGGAGCCCATGGAAGAAGTCGTCAGGCGCTGCGCCGTGCTTCACCTGGAGCACATCCGCACAAGCGGTGATCCTTTTGAAATGGGATCGGCCAGGCCGCTTGACTTCGGTCACTGGTCTTCGCACCGGCTTGAGGTTCTTTCGCGGTACACAATGACCCATGGGCAGGCCGTAGCTGTGGGGATAGCTCTTGACAGTGTTTACGCCGCACGCAAGGGCCTGCTGGGGGAAGAGGAACTGGAGAGAATCCTGAAAGGCTTGACCGACTGCGGGCTTGCGGTTTGGACCCCGCTTCTGGAGCAAAGGGAAAAGGGAGGGCGGCTTGCAATTCTAAAGGGCCTCGATGACTTCCGGGAGCACCTGGGCGGCCAGCTTACGGTTACGCTTCCCCTCTCGATCGGGAAGAGGTGCGAAGTGAACGAAATGGACGAGAAGGTGATTGAGGAAGCCGTTGCATATCTGAAGGAGCGCTTCGGCGGATGAAGCTCAGAGAGGATCCCCCGGTTGATCTCACATACTGCTTGAACGTGCACCCGGGGGAGACCCTGCGCGAAATCGTTGAGGCACTGCGCGGTCCTGTGAAGCAGGTCCGGGACATGGTCGCCCGGGGCGGCCCTTTCGGCTTGGGTCTGCGCCTCGGCGCTCAAGCGGTACGGGAGCTTCTTGAAGGCGATGCTTTAAGTCGCTTTCAGGCGCTTCTTGCAGAAAACGGTTTTTACGTTTTTACCTTGAACGGCTTCCCCTACGGGGAATTCCACGGCGGAGCCGTAAAGGAAAATGTTTACAAGCCCGATTGGGGTACGCGCGAGAGGTTGGATTACACCCGAAATCTGGTTGAGATCCTTGCTGCGCTTCTTCCAGAGGGATCGGCGGGAAGCATCAGCACCGTGCCCGGATCGTACAAAACATGGGTTCAGGATCCCGCCGGGGCGGAGCTTATTGCGCGTAATCTCAGCGAGTGTGCGTTTCATTGCCTGCAGGCTGAAGAAAGCAGGGGAAGGATCGTAAGAATAGGTCTTGAGCCAGAGCCCGACTGTTACCTCGAAAGCGCGGGCGATTCGGTGGAATTCTTCCGGAAAGTGCTTATTCCGATAGGTTCGCAACATTTGAAAAGGCGGTACGGCATTGTAGAAAGCCGGGCTGAGGAAATCCTTCGATCGTACTTGGGAATCTGTTTGGATACTTGCCACGAGGCCGTTCTTTTCACAGATCCGGCTGCTTCGCTTTCTCTGCTTGCCGGTTCGGGCATCGAGGTTGTAAAGATCCAGCTCAGCGCCGCCTTGGAGGCTGAGGACACCGAGGCGGCCCGCAGGGCGCTTGTTTCATTCCGCGACGAGGTTTACCTGCACCAGGTGAAGCTTCGCACCGCCGCGCCGGCCGTCCTTTCTTTTCCGGACTTGGATCCTTTTCTGCGGACCGAGCCTTCAGGGGGTACCTTTCGGGTGCATTTCCACATACCCCTCTATGCTGAGCCGGAACCGCCGCTTCGCTCGACATCGCATGCGCTCAGCGGTGACTTTTTCCAGGCCGTTCTTTCGCGCCCTCAGGTGCACCTTGAGATCGAGACCTATACGTTCGGCGTACTGCCTTCCTCGCTTCGGACTTGTCCGCTGCCGGAGAGCATAGCGAAGGAGTACCGTTGGGTGCTTGGGCGCCTGGAGCCCCGCCTTCGCCTTTGAGCGGCCGTTCCCGGGGCCGGTCTCAGCGCGGATAGACCTTAATGTTTCTGTAAGCAACAGGCCCGTGATTGCCCTGGAACATAAGCGGGCCCAGAGGAGCTTCGTCCCCTGAAACACCGCCCGGAGTTGCGCGTTCGAGCTCCAGGTCATGATAGAGCGTGTTGCCGTTGAAAAGAACCGAAAGAAACTTTGCGTTGCAGACCTTTTTTCCCGAGGGATCGAATCTCGGAGCGCGGAATTCGATCACATAAGTTTGCCAGGTTCCGGGCTTCCTGCAGAAATTCGCAGGAGGTCTGGCCGCGCCGTAGATCGCACCCATGTCGGCAGGTGAAGTCCCCGGTTTCCCGTAGCTGTCAAGGACCTGGATCTCGTAGCGCCCCATAACGTAGATCCCCGAGTTGGAATCCTTAGGGACCATGACCTCAAGCTCGATCCTGCAATCTCCGAACTTCTTATCCGAAAAGATATCCAAGCTGTCGCCGTGCTTCCTCGCCAGGTTGATCATGTCCTCTCCGCCCGGCTCAGATACCAGGAGATGGGGATCTTCAGGCGAAACCGCGGCCCTCCCGACGGTCCATTTGCTGGTGCGGCCGCCTTCTTTTTTGAAAGACCAGCCGCTCAGATCTTTTCCGTTGAAGAGCAAAACCGCGTCGGAGGGCTCCTCCGCCTGGAGCAGCTCGATGTCCTTGAACTCCACGTGCATGTCCATGCCGCCGTGGAGCTGAAGCCCGAGCCTGCCTTCAAGCCGTCCGGGATCATTGAAGAGCTCCGCTGTCTTCCGGCCGTTCACATGAACGACGATTCTCCTGCCGTGTGCCGAAACGGTCATTTCATTCCACCGCCCGGGCTTGAACCATTTCTTCACATCCTCAGGTTTCGGCTTAACGACCCAGGCCCTCCCTCCGGTTTCGTAAAGACCGCCCACGTCCTGTTGCGGGTCGATCTCAGCTTGAAATCCGTTAACTCCCACTGCTCCGCCTACTTCCCGGCAGCGGAAGTAAAAGCCGCTGTTCCCCTTAAGCGCCTTGAATTTCAACCGGACGGTGAAGTCACCGAATACAGCGTCGGTAAGGAGCAGCCCGTGCCTCGGATCCGAGGCTTTGCTCGTCCCTACGATAACGCCGTTTATCACCTCCCACTTTCCGCCGGGCAGGGTGTGCCAGCCTTTAAGCGTCGCGCAGTCAAAAAGCGGCTTCCAATAATGCCTGCCCAAATCCTTTATCCGAATGTTGCGCCAGCGCACGTGGAGCGGCTTTTCGGAACGGGTGCCGTGAACCTGCAGCCCGATGAATCCGCTCATCGTCATTGAATCCACAAGGTCGGCGGCAGGCACGCCGTTCACCCAAGTTTTTATGGAGTCTCCTATCGCCTGAATGCGGAAATGATTCCACTTTCCTACCTTAAAGGCTTTGCGTGCCGCTTCGTTCTTATCGAGCGGATAGAGCCAGCCGCGCCGCGCCTCATCGTAAATGCCCCCGCTCCATGCCCTCGGTGAAGGATCGATTTCGACCTGGTAGCCGTGCACGCGCCAATTTCTGTAATCGCTGTAGCTGTTGCTTCTGATTTGGATGCCCGAATTGAGCCCTGGATCCACATTGACTTCGAGTTCCAGGATGAAGTCGCCGAAGTGTTTCTCGGTGCACAGAAAACTGTTCGGGGTCCTGGGAACCGAGGTTCCCACAATGGCCCCGTCTTCAACCGTGTACCGCGCTTTGCCCCCTCTCTGGATCCAGCCGTTGAGCGTTTTCCCGTCAAAGAGGGATACCCACGGCACGTCCTCTCCCACGGCCCAAAGGATCGCTGCGGGGAGAGTCAGACAAACGGCGAAGCTGAGTCGGTGCAAGCTCCTTAACATGATTCCTCCTTTGAGTTGAGTGCCGCTCTTTTGGTTCGTTCGGACCTCGGGGATTTACTCCTTGAAGCGAGTTGAAACGAAGTGGTAAGCGCCGGACCCGATTTCAAACACGGCGTAGGGTTTTTCCATACGTACGAAACGCACGCCGCGTGCATTTTCAGCCGCTTTTCCGCTTTCAGTGATGTTCTCTTTGCCCGTGCTCGGCACGTACACCAGAGCCTTTGTATTCACCGGCACGGTCACATTCAGGTGAAACTTGTCTCCTTCAATCCTCCATGCGCTGTAAACCGTGCCGTACGGGGTGAGACAAGAAGCTTTGGCCCACTGTAAATCGCCTGCCGGGTGAGGCCGGATTACGCTCCTTTTGAATCCCGGGGCGTTTGGATCACTCCTCACACCGGCTATATCACCGTAAAGCCATGTCAGCAAGTCTCCGACAAGCATTACGTGATTGCCCGAGTTCATGGCGGGATCCGCGGTATCTCCGTTCCAAAGCTCCCATATGGTGGTCGCCCCACGCTCGATCATGTACCCCCAGCTCGGATACGTTTTTTGCGTGGCGATGGCGTACGCCAGATCCACCCGTCCTCCTTCCGTAAGCACCTCCATGAGCCACTGCGCGCCGATAAGGCCCGTTCCGATGTGCCGCCGGCTTTCCTTTTCGATTTTCTCTACAAGGCGTTCAAAGAGCCGCTTCCGCCCTTCAGGCGGAACCAGGCCCAGTGCAAGAGGAAGGACGCAGGAGGTTTGGGACCCGTTGGCGTAGATTCCTTCAGCTTTCCTGTAAAAGCGCTTGTTGAAAGCTTTGCGGATCTCCTCGGCCTTTCGGAGGAAACGAGCGCTTTCTTTTTTCTTCCCCAAGATCGAAGCGTAACGCGCCATAAGGCGCAGGTCATGGTAGAAGTAGGCCGTAGCAAGGAAGTCTCCGGGTGTCTTGCGGCTTGGATCACGCGAGTGAATCAGGTGGGGCTCTTCCGGCGGAACGCACCAATCGCCGTAATTGTCCTTGTCGATGATGCCGTCCTTTACGAACCCGCTCATGTAGGTGATCCACTTCTTCATGGAGTCGAAGTGCCGCTCCAGCACTCTCCTGTCCCCGTACTGCCGGTACAAATGGCCCGGTATGATTATGTAGCTGCTGGGCCAAGTGACGTTGTCGTTGTAAAAGGGCCAGTAAGCGGGTGCCACGTCAGGAATGCTTCCGGTGGGCTTTTGGCAGTCCTGAATGTCGATCAGCCACTTTGAGTAAAACGCCGCAACGTCAAAAAGGTAAGTCTCGCCGAGGGATTCGGCCGACCGGTCGCCAAGCCAGCCTTGGCGTTCATCGCGCTGTGGGCAATCGGTCGGAATGCTTCGGTAGTTGCCCCTGACTCCCCAGCGTATATTGCGGTGAATGCGGTCAAGAAGGCGGTCCGAGCATGCAAAAGAACCGGCCGGCTCAAGATCGTCGTGGACGACTTTCGCTTCAAGGCTTCGGAGTGTTACTTCCTCCGGATAGCCGCTCACCTCAACGTATCTGAAGCCGTGATAGGTGAAACGGGGTTCGTAGGTTTCGACACCCTCGCCGCTCAGAATGTACACATCCTGCGCTTTCGCCGAACGGAGGTTGTCCACGTAAAGGAGTCCTTCCGGGGTTAAGCGCTCCGCATGCCTGAGCGAGACCCGAGCGCCGCGGGGCCCTTGTACTTTTATGCGGCACCAGCCGACGATATTCTGGCCTATGTCGTAAATGTAGAGGCCGGCCCGCGGGTTACTTAGCAAAACAGGCTTAAGCGTTTCGGTGACCCTGATCGGCTCGGACATTTGGGAGCGCAGGACACCTCCCGGCGCGGGCAGGATGTCGGCAAATTTCCACTTGCTGTCGTCATAGCCCGGTTCGCTCCATTGCCCTAAATCGAGCCTGGCATCGTAAAACTCACCGTCATACTCATTGTTGGCGCGGATCGGCCCCCTGTCCGTAACCGTCCAGCTCCCATCGCTGTAAAGAAGCGTGCTTGTGCCGTCACCGTACTCGACCCTCAGCTCAAAAAGAAGTTTGGGGAGGCCGAACGTCACCGTTTTCGTGGGAACCCGGAGCCGCGGAGCGAAGTAGCGGCCGTTGCCCAGAACGACCCCTACGCAGTTTCGGCCGCGCCGCAGCAGATCGCCTATTTCGAATGTGAGGTAAAGAACGCGCTTGTCATATTGGGTCAGTGCAGGGACAAGCACTTGGTCCCCCACTTTTTTGCCGTTGACCATGAACTCGAAAAGGCCGAGGCCCGAAACGTACGCCACGGCTCGTTCGGGCTTTTTCCTGAGTGTAAACTCTTTGCGCAGATATCGGGCTGGAAGTTCTCGGTTTTCCGGCTTTGCCACCTCTCCCCACGGGTCCATTCCGTAAGGCCCGAGAAGGGCCGCTTGAGTCCAACCGGAATCGTCAAAGTCTTCTTTTGTCCAATCTCCGGCGGCCCGGGCCGAGGATTTCCAACCGCCCCCGGTGGGGATCTCAAGGGGAGCGCCCTCTGCGAATTCAATCTTCAGAACGCCGATGAGTCCTGCGGGATTGGGTTTCTCGCCTGCATTACTTGCTTTCAGAGCCAA
>CAZGYL010000155.1:0-9791 GCA_964529985.1 uncultured Planctomycetia bacterium
TTAAGGAAGCGCTCAGCTTGACCTGAGAAACGTGACGGTACTGGTCGTCCATCACCCCGCCTGCTTCGAGCACGACACCGGGGTTCACCCGGAGAAGATCGAGCGCCTGCGGGTTGTTTTCGACGCCCTGCGCAACGCTTCGCACTTACCGCAGAAGTGGTGCGAAGCACGGGAGGCGACGCAAGAAGATCTCCTTTTGTGCCACACCGAGGACCATTGCAGCTTGATCTTTTCCCTTGAAGGGCAGCGCCTCCCGATCGATGCCGACACCTACATGAGTCCCGGCACGGTCAAGGCGGCGTTGCGCGCGGCGGGAAGCGGGCTCACAGCAGTGGACGAGATCGTGAACTCGTCCGAGATCAAGACGGCGTTTCTCGCCGTGCGCCCGCCGGGACATCATGCAACGCCCAATCGCGCTATGGGCTTTTGCTTCTTCAACAACGCCGCGATCACGGCGCGCTACGCACAGAGACGCCACGGCGTCGAAAGGGTGCTGATCGTGGATTGGGATGTCCACCACGGGAACGGAACGCAGGCCATTTTCTATGAGGATCCAACGGTTTTTTACTACTCGCTGCACCTCTCACCCCACTACCCGTACACCGGGAGCGAATCAGAAACAGGCAGCGGGCCCGGGGCGGGTACGACACTTAACCGCCCGCTGCCCCGTCGCTACCCGGCTTCCCACTACCGCGCGACATTTGAAGAGGATATAGAGTCGATCTTCGAACGCTTCGACCCGCAGCTTGTAATCGTATCGGCGGGCTTTGACTCCCACCGCGAAGACCCTCTGGGCGGCCTGGATCTTCTGGAAGACGACTATCGCGCGCTTGGTGCGGCGGTGCGGCGCAAAGCAGGCTCAAGGCCCGTTCTTTCTTTCCTGGAAGGAGGCTACAACCTCCTGCACCTGGGCCGCTGCGTCGTAGCGCACCTCGAAGGCTTGGAAGGAACCGGAAGGTAGTTATTGGACGAGGCACCGAATCTCGAGTTTCGCCATTTTGCGGTGAGGCTGGGGACGTCAGGATCGCCGAGGTCAAGGCGCGACGACGACGCGATGCAAAAGACAGTATCGTGGAGGAGGAGCAACGCCGAGATCGACGATCCTGTCGTTCCCCCATAGGGGCCGGGCCTTTTTGAGCTACCTGGTTCTACCCTGCATTGCTCAAGAAAACGGGCTCCTTGAACCGTTACGGGCGTGCGTCCCCAAAGGGCCCGGCCAGTCCGCCGGAAAATGGCGAAAGTCGAGAGTAATAGATGCGCAACGCGCCGGCGGCTTCCCGCCGGCGCGCGAAAAAACCGCAGCGTAACACTGCGGCCCTCTATGTACTCTTCCGGGACGGTCGGGCTTCCTCGCATGTCGTAGTGGTTGTTGGAGTCACCTCCACGCCCGTTTTTCCCGGAAGCAACTCAGCTCTTTCCTGCTTTACCTCCTTACGAACTTGAGAACCCAAACTCAAGGCCGCTGCAACACGTTGCGGAAACTGTACTGCGTACCGCATTCTATCTGCAATAATCGGCCTGTCAAGAGAGGAAATGAACAAATACTTTGCAGGCCTTTCCCTCACACCAATCAAACTTTCGAACCAGAAAAAACGCACCTACCGGAATAAACGAAGCACGCCTACAACGCGACCTTGAATACGAACGCGTTCCCTTTCCACTACGATAGCCTCATACGCTGCATTGGCGGGCTCCAACCGCACCAAACGGCCTTGCGGGTAGAAACGTTTCAAGGTCGCTTCCTCGCCGTCGATCAGTGCAACCACCACTTCCCCCGGCATTGCGGTTTGCGCGCGTTGCACGATCACGTAATCGCCGTCGCGGATATGCTCTTCAGCCATTGAATCGCCCCGCACGCGAAGCGAGAACAAATCATCGCGTTTGGGAACCAGCTGGAGCAGATCGATCTTCTCCGGCTCTTCAACAGCAAGGATAGGGCTTCCGGCCTGAATAACGCCTACAACAGGTATCGCGGCCTCGTGCTCCCCGCCGCTGCACACCTCGATTGCTCGAGGCGCATAAGGCCGCCGCTGTATCAGACCCTTGCGCTCAAGACGGCGCAGGTGATCGAGCACCGTAACTTTGCAAATGCCGCAAGCACTTCCGATTTCCTCGTATGTAGGAGCGTATCCGTGCTCTTGGACATACGCGCGGACAAATTCGTAAATTTGCCGCTGCCGCGGAGTAAGCGAAGCCATACTTGCGTTTCCTCCAATTGGATTCGAGCTCAACATAGCAGCGATTCCTTTGTTTGTGAAGCCGGAGTTCTATCCGCAGCGGGGTTTCGGTTCCTTATGGCGCGGGCGCCGCAAAAAACGCTGCACGTTCAAACCGTTTGGGACTCGACGCCTGAGGGCTAAGCCAGGCAGACAACTGCGAAAATAGCAAGTGCAATTGCTGCAAGCGTGCAGAATTCAGTTAGAAAGTTTTGCAAGAGCCCCCTCCTGCCTTTGAGGCTTTCGAGAACGCGAACCGCCCGAGAGAGTTCCGGCAAACCCACGGTTCCGCTTGACCGAATTGCTTTGAGACTCATTCTTCGTTCACCGTTCTACATCGACCAGACAAATCACTAACAAACCACTAACGAATAGGCTAACGCCTGTCTAACTGACACTAACATAGCACTAACACCGGAGCGTTTCAACCCCCGATTTTCCGGAGGATTCGAATTTCTCAGGCGCACCCTGAGGTCGCGAAGGTCCGATAAAGTTCTCCGGTGCAAAAGGATTGTCTGTAAGCTGCCTGCGCCTTACCCTTTGAAAGGACGCTTCCCCGGGATACGACACAGCTTTCAGTTGGTGAGAAAAATGGCGTTCAGTGCAATTGTGATCCTCGCTTCAATCTTCGCTGCAGGCAACCCAAGCCCCTCCGCCCGAAGCACGTCGGCCGACACCCTGGCCCTTGATGCCGCTTTTACCAAGTTCGATTACCTGGACTACGACCGGGGAATTCTTTGGACCGCGACGGTCACTTTCCGGCGCGGCGACGTGGAAGTGGATCTTGTCAGCGTTGTGCATTTTGCCGACAAAGGCTATTGGCGGGAGATTCAGAGGGAGCTTGCAAGCTGCGACCGGGTCTTTTTCGAGCTCGTCGCCGGGAAGGAGCGTGAAAACAACCTGTCTTCCTTCGCCCGACTGCAGATCGAAGCAGGCCGCGTGCTCAACCTCGCCTTCCAGCTGCTTCAGATCGACTATAACCTCCCCAACTTCGTGCACGCCGATTTAAGTTGGGCTGAGATCCTCAAGCTTCTTGAAGGCGGCCGGCTTCCTCCACCACCCCAGAATCCTATCCTGAAGAAGGTCGTGCCCTCCTTAAGCGGGCCGCACGATCTGCAACTGGAGGATCCTTTCGCGGACAACCCTTCAGGTCGGGCGGCGCTCAAGGTGTTTCTCGGCCAGATCCTCGGAGATGTGCAGCACGCCCTGCAGGCTTTCAACATTGAGCACGCTCGAGACAGCATTCTGATCGGCAAGCGCAACACGCGCGCTATGGACGTAGTTCGCCCCAACTTGCACGGGAAGACAAGACTTGCGATCTTCTACGGTGCCGCACATATGCCTGATTTTGCTCGCAGGTTGCGGGAGCTTGGTTTTAAGCCTGTGTACGTCAGGTGGCATATGGCGTGGCGGATCGGGAGGGTACCGCTCCAACGCTGGTTCTAATCAAGGAATGCTTGCTTCCATAAAGGTCATGAGAAGCACTATCCCGCAGCGACTCGCTCTTCCCGCTTGACACCTTCGGGGCGCTGTTTCCTTCCGGTGCAGATCATACGCGCCCGGAAGTTCTGCTGAAACGCCCGCGATCACCCCCCGAAAGGCAGTTTGTTTCTCGGGCGACTTAACAACCTTGCTCAGCCTGCCCTCCCTACCGTACAATCCGGCAGGCCGTTTGAGAAGATCGAACGGCGGGAGCTTTGACCAGGAAGAACTCAGGTCCGCCTGAACTGACAACGAGGTGTACACCATGGTGAAAATCCCAGGAGATTTCAGTGCCCGTACAAGGGCCGAACTGGAGCGGATCAGGGATATTATCGTCGGATCGAACTTCAAGAGTTACGAGCAGAAATTCCAGCGCCAGGAACACGCACTCGAAAAAACAAGAGCGGAACTCAGACAGCGCATCAAAGCTCTTGAAACCGCGCTGAAGGAGCAGGCGCGTTCCGCTCAAAAGGAGCGCAAGGACCTTTCCAAACGCCTGAGTGCACGCCAGGACGAGCTCGAAAAAGCCCTGCAGAAGCTCGGAGAAAAGACCAAGACTGAAATAGCGGCTATTCGCAGCGAGCTTTCTTCTCTTCTCGGTGCGGTTCGAGAGGAGCTCCAAGGCGCTCTGAAGCGGTTTGCCTCTCAGAGCGAAGAAGCTCTCAAGGCCCTGCGCTCTGAGTTTTCCGAACGCCTTGAAAAAACCGCGGCGGAAGCCTCTGAGCGTACGGGTGCTTTGGCCAAGGAGGCCGCTCGGGCTCGCGCCGAATTGGAAGAATCCATTCGCGAAGAATTCAGTGAAGAAGCGGCGAAGAGGGCTGCGCAGCTCCAGGGTGCAATCGACGAAATCGCAACGAACCTCAACGATCTCAGGGAAAAGATAACCGAGGAGCTGACCACTCTCTCGGAACGTGTGATCCAAAGGCAGGCGCTTGGAGAAGCTCTCGTAGCACTTGGAGCGCAGCTTCTTGGAGCTGTGGAGCCGGCCGGCCAAAAATCCGAGGCTGCCGGCGCTTCGGAGGCTCAGGAAACCTCTGAGACAACGGATCGGCGTAGTTCACCAGCGCGGCGCGCACCAAAGAAAGCAGACGGGCAGACACCAAGCGAGAAGACTGACGCCGCTTTGGAGTCCTGACAAAGCCTTAACGGGTGACTTATGAAGACCCGCAAGCGCAGTAAGCTTCCTCAGGAAGATCCACCTGAGCCGCTGGAAGATCAAGACCTGCTTGCCGATCTCCGAAACCTGATCGTAACCGAGGACAGTGAAACTCTACGAACCCTGCTTGCAGCGGTAAACGAGCTTAAACGCAAGGTAGAGGATAGGAGAGGGCTGATTGATCTGCTCAAGCCCGTCCTGCCGGACCTGCTTCGCGAAGCAGCCGCTGAAGATCCCGAAGCCATACGAAAGGCGCTTGAGCCCCTCTTCACCTTCCAGGTCAAGCATGCCGGACGGCGAGAGCCTTCGGGGGGCTTGCGATTTGTAAGTTCCCTGCAAGCGGCCCTTTCAGGTGCGGCTGAGCGCGTTGCCGGACTCTTCCGAGCATTCCGAGGGCGGGGCGGCGGCTCCGGCCCTGTGCTGCAGGAGATAAGCGGGGGCGGCGCTCCGGCTGAGGTTCTGGACGCCTCATTCGCCCTTGAAGAGATCTTTCTGCTTGCACGCCCGTCCTTGGTTCTACTCGGCCATGGAACTTGGCTTCCGCCCTCAGAAGCACAAGGAGATTACCTTCTTGTGCAAATCCGTCGGTTCTTGAGCGAGAAGGGAGGGGGAGCGGATCAAGACGGGCCTTTGCAGGCCCAAGTCGGTTCGCACCGGCTTTACATCGAGTCGGGGCGCAATGCACTTCTTGCCGTACTTTATCGGGGCACTGCACCGGTGGGTTTCTTCCTGGACGTGCGCCAGAGCTTGGCCGATCTGCACTGCTCTTTGGGCGAAGCGCTGCGCCGCGCGCAAGTTACCTCAAAGTATCGTCCCACCCTCAGATTATTGCTCGACAGGTACCGTCCTTCCGAGACGCGGCTTTCAGGCACGACTCGTACCGATCCTTTAACTTGGCCTCCGCCGTCGGCGTAGGAAATCGCTGAACAATGAACAAAGGGCGCCTGAGCGCCCTTTGCTTAACTCCGGTTCAACTCGGATCTTACGCCGTTTTACTTCTTCCGGCGCCGGGACACCGTGCGGGTGGTCTTGGAAGTGCCCCGCGTGGTCTTCCGAGTTGAAGCGCGCTTGGAGGCGGTCCTGCCGGGAGCCGCCTTCTTGCGGGTGGTCTTGCGCGTAGCGGTCCTGCGGCCACTCTTGGTTGTGGTTGAACGCCGAGTGGTCCGGCTTACGCTCCCGGTCTTACGCGTACGCGTAGTCGCACGCCGCGTTTTGGCGGTCCGCTTGCCACCAGTAGTTTTCCGTCCCGTCGCCTTCCTGGTCGATCCGGCCTTACGCGTTCTGACCATGCTACGTCCTCCAACTCCTACCAAACCATTGAAACAAGCAACAGGCTTTCACAACCACAACGCCTGTTTTCCGACGGCGTTCACGAAGCGCCGTTTTACCGGTTCACTTGTACGTTTCCCTCTTTTTCGTCTTTCAGACGGACGTTCTTTAGCAATGCCCCTGCAATGACGCTCCTCACGGCGCCGTGCAAAGCGACAGTCCCTTCAGAGCGTTCTACGAACAATGGTTTTTTAAAGACCTAATTCTGCGAAACGTTCCAGGAGAAACCGCCGCAGCGCTTCGAAAGCGTTCTGCATATGGAAATCCACTCCGGAACGCTCGGGATGAAGGAAAAAGCTCTCCCGCAACCCACCCAACAAAGCAAGTGCGCAGTCGGTTCGAAGCGCAATTTTCACCGCACCGAGAGTCAGAAAAGGACGATATTGGTGGCTGGGCAGCGATACGACACCCGGCAACGCCCCGCCGAAGCGGTTGAATCGATTCAAAAGCTCTTTCGGCAAGAGCGATCCCCATGGAAGAGAACAAAGCCCGGGTGCTCGGGCCTCAACTACATGAGTAAACAACTCCGGAGACCACAGAGGAATCCGCCAGGATTTGTAGGGACCCGGCCCTCCGCCCACCGGAACCGCTGCAAGATCCAGCCCCTGAAGACGGAGGATGGGTTCTGCCGCCTCCAAGTCCACAATACGGCCTTCGGACCCCTGTCCGGGCCCGGCCTCGCGCCAAGGAAGCACAGCTTCAACAAAAATATCTTCGCCGCCTATCAAGTCACACAGCTTCTGTGTTTCAGAAGCCTCTCCGGCCACCAGATAGACCGCGTCCGCTTCAAGTTCTCCAGCCGCTTTCGCAAGGGCCTCGGCCTTGCCTCCGACAAGCTGGAGATAAAGCTCCCCCTCCAAGTGCCGCAGCGCTTGCACAAAAGCCTTGAGGTCCCTCCGTTCGAGGGAGACCATCAGGAATCCCGGGCCCGGGCGCTCCTTTAGGGTCGCCGAAACGGCTTCAGCCTCAAGAAACGTGTGGACCCGCACGCCCGGAGCGGCCTTTCTTTCCTCTCGAAGCTGCGCCAGCCGGCGTCGTATTTCCTCTCGTCGCGTCATACTCTCTCAATCGCACCGCTGTGCCGCCGCGGGCCGGCCCCTGCCTCGGTTACGCCGAACGGTCCGAGAATACGGCATAATCGGGCCGGTACCACCCCTTCTTGGTATCGTCATTCGGGCTTTAGTTCCCAAGACTTTGGCTTGCCGATTCCGCCGGAGTCCACTGTCGAGATCTTTCAGCCCTGCGCGCTTATGAGGGTGTCCAAGAGATCGGAAAGCAAAGCCACAAGCCCCCCGGGGCCGGCAAGGTGGCTTGGGACGGTGTGCCTGAAGAAAGGATATGCCGACTCAAACAGCCAAGCGTCCACAACAGCCGGTCGCCACGGCGAAGCGATTATCCACAGACCAAGCTGCAGAGTCCGCGCGCAATCGTCGTACACGTCGCTGAGGTGCGCTGCAAGCCGCTCCTCCCTCTCAGCCAGCGAAACCGCCGTCCTCTTCACTCTGCCTAAAAAAAGTTCCGCAGCTCCCTTCTCCCACTCGAATTCAGGAAGCGTGCCGCCTTCGGTCGGGTAGCGCTCGGCAAGTTTCTCGCGGAGCTGCTCGACAACGCCCTCCCAAGTGCGCAAATCCTCCAAAGCTCTCGTTGTCTCAAGCAAGCGTACGAAAACGCTCCGAACTTTCGCTGCGGTCAACGCTGGATCCACGATCACGGAATCCACTGCGCTTACGAAATCCTGCGAAAGAACATGGTGTGACGTAAGGAATGTCACGCCCTGCTCCAGCAGAGCCGCACCTTCTGGCAGAAATCCGGACAGCACCTTTCGGAAAGCACGCTCATAGCGCCACCGCGGGAGAGCTTCCACGCAAAGCGGGGCCCGGGCGTCGCGCCGTAGGATATCGACGTTGCGCTCCATAACCGCCCTCTCTCAGACAGCAAGCAGCTTGCAGGCGCATTATCATTCCCGGAAGTTCCAAACGCAACGCCGGACACCCGCGGTCCCAAACAAAACTTCCACTCTCCCCGCCTCCTCCCCCAACATGTATTCCGTTACTACTTACTAACTGGCTGCAAGAAGCGCCACCTCTGCGGGTCCAAGGCGGAAAGACCACGAAGACCCTGTGGGTCGGGGCGCCTCCTGCGGCCAGAGACAAGTTCTTTCAGGGCCGGGCAGAAGCCTGTCCAGATCTCCAACGGCCACGTCGTGTGCGTTATGCCAATCCTTGTTGACCACAATGAGGAGCGCTTGGCCGTTTTCTTCTTTGCGCAGACATAATACCGGCCCCTCCAGGCCCCACACCGCCTCAGTGCGGCCTTCAGCCCCCAGCACCGGGATTCGGGCCTTAAGATCGTTCAAAGCCCTAACTACACCGCTTATGTCAAAGAGCGGTTCTTCCCAGTCCTCGGGCTTTGTGTTCACGACATCGAGCTTCCTGCGGAAACCCAACTCGTAACCCACCGGCATAAGCACGGCCCCGGAAAAAGCCGCGGCAAAAACGTAACGCTGCTCCTGGACGCATTGAAGGCCGCCGGTCTCAGAGGCCAACCGCGGTGTGTCGTGGGACTCCGGGAAGCTCACCGAAGGAGCGACGGATCGAAAGAGTCTGTGTTGCTCCAAGCACCAGGGCTCGCTGAAATTCCACCACTTGGAACTGTTGGCAATGAGATCGAAACCCGCCTCGGCAAGCTGTTGCACCTCCTCCAGGCGACACCCCAAGGTTTCGGCGAAAAACAGGCATTGGGGATCTATGCTGCGCGCTTTTCGGATCAAGCGCCTCCACAGCTCGGCAGGTACCTGATAGGCGGCGTCGCAGCGGAAGCCTCTGAAGCCCACCTCAGCATAGTAAGCCACAAGGTATTCCCAGAAGGCCCAAAGCTCTTCACGGTTCGGAGCGTCACGATTGTTTACCTCCGCAAGGTCTCCCCATACGGTGACACGGCGGGCGTCGGCTGGATCTATCGCTGAAGGGCTCTTGATCCGGCCGTCTGCGTCCCTGACGAACCATTCCGGGTGCTCCTCTACAAGCAAGCTGTCTTTCGCCGTATGGTTGATGACCAAGTCCATCATTAATGCGAGTCCGCGCCGGGACGCTTCGCTTACAAGCCGGCTGAGGTACCGGCGCTGGTCGTCCGCCTGGCCCCAAGTGCGCGGTACAAAAAGGGGGTTCAAGCGGAAATAGTCTTTAACCGCGTAAAGGCTTCCTGAAAACCCGGGGTAATGGAAAGGATTAATATAAACCCACCTGAAGCCCAGTTCTCTCGCGCGGTCAAAGAAATGCGGCCATTTGTCCATGGGGCCGGCCAGTCTGGGAAACAGATTGTAGATCCGCGCTGCGCTGTGCCTTGATACGCCCACCTCGTTCACCTCATACTCGCTCTATATGACCGTGCGTAATTCGTAGATACCCTTTCGCCGCTGAGTGCCCGCATTAGCGGGCGCATCCCGAGACAGCCGGAAGCCGAGCAGTCCAAATTCACCTGAACCCCTCCGACTCTTGTCTGAGAGGTGCCCGCCCAAAACCTCTGGTCCGACATAGATCTTTCGCAGTCTTGCCTGACGAACGACAGCATGATTCTACGAATCGTGCACGCTTATATAGGTTGCATTG
>CAZGYL010000156.1:0-9782 GCA_964529985.1 uncultured Planctomycetia bacterium
AATATCCAAAGCGCGCACCGTCGAGCCGGAGGCAAGCCGAAGGCGCGCTCCGGCTGCGTTACGGGCGACTTCACGCCAAGCGCCGAGCGGATCTGCAAGGTGAACCTTATCAAAGCGCTCCCCTCCTTCCAGCATGCGCAAAACCAAATCCGTCGTGCCCACAGCAAGAAGCAGTGCGGGCTCGGCCATAAGGGAGTCGCCCCCTGAGATGCAGAGCCTGTGAGCGCGGCGAAGCACCGCCGAAGGATCATTCAAGAAAGGCTTTGCGTCGAAAACGGCTTTCTTACTCTGGCCGAAAGAAAGCCCGCAGATGCGGCCCAGAAGCCCGGCGCGCGCTGAAAGGCGGAGCGCGGGCGGGGCTCCGTCGAAAACAAGTTCGCCCGAACCGGCGAAAAGCTGGCGCGTTACGAGGAACGGAAGGAGCTCTGCTCGAAGGCGCCTGTAAACCGTCCAATCTACGGGTACCTCGAGCATGCGCACGAGGCCGCGGAAAGCGCTGCTGCAGACCCGCTGCCACAGATCGCCTGCAGCCGGCATTCCGAAAGCCCTCATAAGGAGCGAACCCCTTTGGGCTGCGCTTATAAGGCGCTTGCCGATGCGGATCGCCCTAAGCCGCCTTCGGAGAGCTGCAACGGAGCAAAGCACCGTATGGGTGCCTGCTAAGAGCAGGTAGCGGAACGTACCGAGAAGGCACGCCGAAATCGCAAGGACCACGAAGGAAAGCAAGGCCCAAGGCGCAGGCTCGCGCCACCTCACCCAATAATTCTCATGAGTGCCGAGCGCCCGCCCCCGCCAGTCCCTGTTCGCTCTGCAGAAGAAAATCCGTCCGGGGTATCCGTGCCGCCTCAGTATCCGCTCCGCCGCTAAGGCGATATTTCTAAGAAAAACTTCTTGAGCACGGAGGTATCGAACGACCTCCCACGGGTCACTGCACTCAGGTGTTGCGAGCTCAAGAACCGGGTTGTCGCGGCGTTCGAGTCTGCTCTCAAAGGAAACGGCTCCCCCGTTTCTGAGGAAGTAACCGCCTCCTTGGGCCTCACAGACCGGGCCGGCCTGAAGGATCCCTTCTTCAACGGCGTACAGGACGAGCCAATGCGGTGGATCGCGGCGCGCCGGGACAAACGAAATCAGATACTCGGTCTCAAGACCGAAGATCCGCCGTCCCGCCCCGGCACGCTTGTGCGCCCGCTCGGCTCCGCTCACAGGCTTTCACTCTCCGCCGCGTCCCGCCCGGCACCGCCTGAGATAAGCCTCGGGCTGGAGGCGGGCATCGGAGATTATCCCCTCAAAGACTCGACGCGATTTGCGGGAACGCACAGCGGTTCGGCGGAGGCGGTCTGTTTTCTCCATGTTTCTCTCACTTCCTCTTCCGAAGGCCGTCCGGCCGGCTCCTGCCGGCCGCCGCTTGAAGCCCTCCCGCAGAAGTGCGGGGGCCTTACGCGGGCAGATTTTAAGCAACAAAGGAAAAAATGCAATAGACAAAATGCATTTGTCAATAACAAAACACATTCTGTGGTATCTGATCTCCGGAACCACAAGGGGTCGGGCCTCGCGCCAGCCGGGCGCCTCGAGCACCCTTTTCCCTATCGGGAGGGCACACCTCCGACCCGGCCCGTCCAAACCCCTCCCGCCTGTCGGACTTCTTGGAGCGTGTCAAAATCCTTGGCCCAAGAAATCAACCGCGTAGGGCTTATGACGACCCGAGCGTTTTTCCTCAGCAAAGGCCTTACAAAGACCTGAAGCACTGCCTCCTCGAAATCACGGATCGTCATGGCGCCCTTCTTAAGCTTCGAGTAAATCTTCCAGCCCTGGCGGAGAGCACGCCACGTCATAGTGGGGAGCCGGAAATGCAACAGATTCATGAAATCCTGCGCCAGAAGATCCCCCACGATAAAAGCCGACAGAACTTTCCGGCGGCCTTCAAGCTCCCGGTTCCGAAGCCGGTAGAGCATGGAAGCCAGCTTGCACAGGAAGCGCCGCCTTATCGCCTTCAGGCGCAGAATCCCGATATGGCCGGGAAGGTAAGCCTGGGGCGGAGCCTCAGGACCGGAGCGCATGCGGTATCGCGGTTTCCAGCCCGAAGGCCCGAGCTCCTCTGGCACTTCGACAATGGGGAACCACACATCCGGCCTTCCGGCTTCTTCCCATAACCTCAAAGCTTCGCGCACATCCTCCACCGTGGGGAGCACATCGCAGGCGACCACGCACAGGTATTCTGCCCACTTGCATGTGCGAAAGACCTTGCGCAGGTTTTGCCCCACATCGCGATCCGTATCAATGACCGCACCCGGAACCAAAGGCTCATAAACACGGCGCGGGCCCGCCACCAAAACCGGTGAAAGCCCTCCGGAAGCCAGGAGCCGTTCCCTCAATACCTGAATGAGGGGTCTCCCGCCTACAAGTACGTCCGCACCCTTGTACCCGACAAGGAATCTGCCGGGCTCAGCTCCGGGAGGAACCGGAACGGGCTTTCGGTCGCTTCCCGCAAGGATAACCGCAGGTATTGGCTTTACCGCCGACTGATCCACTGCATTTTCTCTTCACGCACTGCGCCCGGGTGCAAAGGCACCCCACCCTTGATCGGTCCCCGAGACTCCGCGCTCAAGCGGCAATGCGGCCTCCGGGCCGACCGCCTGCGGCCAAGGGCCAGGAGCCTCAGGTTCCACACAGACTGTAGCCCCGCCGGAGCGAGGCGGCAAGGCTGCTCCTTTGCGGTTTTCCCCGCACCGGGCTACCCTTCTTGCGGACGGCTCCGGCCTTCGCCCACACGTGGTGCAGGACACCGGGAAGGGAGGAACAAATGGCGCTTTTCGGTACCGACGGGATTCGAGGAGTACCCAACCGCCCGCCTCTTGATCTGAAGACCGTATCGGCCCTCGGCCGCGCCGTGGGAATCCGCATGCGCGGCCGCAAGGAGGCCGGAGCGCTTTGCCTGGTCCGGGACAGCCGCCGCAGCGGGCCCTTCCTTTCCTCTGCTCTTGCAGCAGGTCTCATGGCCGAAGGCATCGATCTTTTCCTTTGCGGAGTTCTTCCGACTCCGGCGTGCGCGGTTCTTGTACGGCAATGGGGGCTCGGAGGCGGAGTGGTAATTTCAGCTTCGCATAATCCGAGCGAGGACAACGGCATAAAGTTCTTCAACTCCAACGGACTTAAACTTGACCGAGCCGAAGAAGAAGCGCTTGAGGCGCAACTTCAAGATCTCCCCGAAGAATCCACTTGGACCGGCCGGGTGGGCTTTAGTTACAAGCGCGAAGATGCACTCCAGACCTATTTGAGCTTCCTGCGCACAGCCGTCGGAGAGCTCAACCTCTCCGGTCTTCACCTGGTTTTGGACTGCGCAAACGGGGCAATGAGTGAAGCCGCACCGAGAATTTTCTCCCAGCTTGGCGCACGCTTAAGCTGCATGCACGCCCAGCCCGACGGCACCAATATCAACGAGCAGTGCGGCAGCGAACACCCGCAAAGCGCCGTGGAAAAAGTACGGCAACTCGGAGCTCAAGGAGGGGTGATCTTCGACGGAGACGGAGACAGGGTGATACTTGTTGATGAACGGGGAACGTTGCTGAGCGGTGACCACATTCTTGCCGCTCTGGCGCTTCACTTGGCGCGCGAAGATGCATTGCCGCACAAAACCGTTGTATGCACCGAGTACAGCAACAAAGGACTCGATCTGTCGCTTGCAGAACACGGCATCCGAGTTGAACGCCACGGAGTCGGTGACCGCGACGTTGCGTACAGGCTCTTTGAAAAAGGCTACGCCCTGGGAGGAGAACAATCCGGCCACGTGATTCTTCCTTTCCTTCTCCCGACGGGTGACGGTCTTCTTACCGCTCTGAAAGTTCTGCAGGTTGCAGTCCGCAGCGGTAAGTCTCTCCGAGAGCTTGCAGACATACTCCAAGTTCTACCCCAGGTTCTCTTAAACGTGCCTGTGGCCGTTAAGATCCCTCTTGCCGAACTGACCCGGACGCGCAACACTATCGAGGACGTAAAGCGCGCCTTGGGGGCGCGCGGCCGCATATACGTGCGGTACTCCGGGACCCAGAACCTCCTTCGAATAATGGTGGAAGGTGAGGACTACAGCGCGATCCGATCGCATGCCGAGGCGGTTGCAGAAACAGCTACGGCGGAAATTGACAGCATGGTTCTTTCTTAGCGCCCTTCAGGGAGCTTTCCTCCAGGGCGCGCCCGCTCAGTCCTCCACCCTGCAGGGCCTCACCGTTTCCCTGACTCTTAACCGACAGAAGCCGGGCGGAAAGCTCGTTTTCGGCCGTCCCGCGGGGCTTACGTTCCAAGTGGCCGCAGCTTCCGAAGCCGGAGTGACCCGGCTTCAGATTTGGAACGCGTCAAGAAAAATTTTTGACTTCACCCCCCCCACCCCGCGTAAGCGGCTTACTTTGCGAGGAGAGACACGCACTGCGGGCCCCGGAAAGTTTTTTGCGCGCGCGGAAGATGCATTAGGCAGGTCGGCCCGCACCGATCCGATCTGTCTCCAGCTCCAAGCCGCTTCCTCGGCCTTGGGTGCAGCCGACTCTTCGATCAAGTTGATTCCATACTCGCTTTGGACCGGACCGGCGCGGAACTGGAAACTTGATCTTGCGCTTGAAGCGCGATCTGGATTCAAAGGGACGCTCCGCTTTGAAGGCGGACGAGGCTGGCGGGTTATACCGGCAGGTTGGCCCTTGACCCCGAAAGCTACGGGGACCGTACTGCTTCGTCTTACGGTTGAGCCTCCTCAAGAAGCGCGCTTCTCCGCAAGCTTTCCCTTGACGGTGCTGCTTGGAGGCCGCCGGCTCGGCGCGTGGGACGTGCCTATCGTTCCCTGGGAGCCGGACCAATTTCTTCCTCAAGGCGCTGCCGAGGCGTCGGTACGGGAAGGAGCTTTGGGGCTTGTGGTTAAGAAGCTAGAACTCCAAGCCGTCGCCGACATGCGTGATGTCAAGACACTTCTGGGACACTTCTTCACTGAAGGCTGGACCGACTGCAAAGTCCGCATAAAGGTTCGGAGACCTCCTCCAATGGTGGAACTCCGCTTGGAAGAGCCGCTTCCCCGGCGGCGTGGTTGGCACAACGTGGTCTTTCCTTTCGGAGGAGGTGACCTTCCGGCCTCAAGCGTGCTGCACGTTGACGCAAGCTGTGCGGGTCTCGTACTCTTGGGAGGCATTCGCGCGACAGCGGCAAGTCGAGCTGAGGGTGCAAAGCCGGCGGAACCCGGCTCTCGGAAGCCTTGAAAATTGGAGGCGACTCATGAAAGCATTGTGGGCCCCCTGGCGCATGGAGTTCATTCGCCAGGAAAAGCGGGAGGGTAAGTGCGTTTTCTGTGACGCACTTGAATCAAGAAAACCCGACCGTGAGAAACTCGTGCTTCACGTGGGACGGCTCGGAGCGGTTCTCATGAACAAGTATCCCTACGGGCACGGACATTTGCTCGTAATGCCGCTCCGCCACGTGTCCGATCTCACCGATCTGAGCGCTGAGGAAAACGCCGAGTTGAGTTCCCTTATGCAAGGCTGCCTGCGAACGCTTCGAGAGGCGTTCAACCCCGAGGGTTTCAATCTGGGCTTGAATCTCGGCCGGGCCGCAGGCGCCGGTATCGAAGAACACCTCCACTGGCACGTAGTTCCCCGCTGGTTCGGAGACGTCAACTTCATGGCGTTGCTTGCGGAAGTACGCTCCATTCCCCAGCACATTGCAGCGACCTACGACGAACTGCGCCCGCTTTTCCAAAAGCACCTGGAGGGCTGCGGCTGATAAGCGGGCCGGCGGGTTTGCTCGGACGCCCTGCCGTGGTAGCATTGATTTTTCCCTTCGTTGGGCCGGTCGCAGAGACAGCCGCGCTTCGAATACACTGCCGCCCGGATTTCCATTGACGGGCAGAGAGAGTTTTTCGTTTTGTGAGAAGAAAATGAACTTACGGCGCTACCTCCGCCCTCAATCGATCAGGCTTGAGCTCAAAACGCGGCCTGAACCGCTTGAGGGGGAGGAACCGTCCTCGCCGGCCCACCTGCGGAGAATCCGCCGTTCGGTTCTCAGCGAGTTAGTTGAGCTTTTTGAGGCTACGGGGCAGGTCGTCAACCCTCGCAAGCTCCTTGTGGACCTTGAAAATCGCGAAAAAAAGGCCACAACCGCGCTCGGTCCGGGGGTAGCCATTCCGCACGTGCGCACCTATCAGGCGAGGGGCTTTATAATGGCCCTGGCGCGCTCAACCCCGGGGTTGCCTTTCGGGTCGCTTGACGGTGAACCGACCCATATTTTCCTCGGCATGGTTGCGCCCCCCTATGACGATAGGTTATACCTGCGGGTTTATCGGACCGTAGGACCGCTCCTCCAGGATCCCCAGTGGCGGGAGGAGGTCATGGCCGCTGAGGACGAACACCGAATCCTTCGGCTCATGGAGGCGGTTCGCCGATAATGGCAAAGGATTTCGCCGCCGAACGCGGTTGAAAGGACAGAAAGAGGAACCGCCGGGCGGCCGCAAGGCGCTCTGCGGTAAGAACCGGTAGGAGGAAACTTATGGCATCTTCGGTTGACGAGATTACGATCCAATACGAGGAAGACGGCAAAGTCTTGGTAAAGGAGCTTGGAAAGGAGATTCTCTCGCGCGGCTCATGGGCTACGATCATGTTCCTTTTCCAGAATTACAACCGCCGGCTGGGGACATACGATCCGCCCCGCGTGACCATCCGCCGCTTTCAAAAAACAGGCGGCACGTATGTTTTACGCAGCAAATTCAACATAAGCAGCCCCGAGCAAGCCCGCAAAATCGTTGAAACCTTGAACCGATGGTACAGCAACGGCCTGAACGCCGAGAGTACCGCGAAGTAATCCGGGATCCCGACTTCGCCCCCCCGCCGATCTTGGTGTTGACCGGGGAGGAAAGTTTTTTCAAACGCGATCTTGTAAACCGAGTCGTATCGATCCTGGCGCCCGGCTCCCGAAGCCCGGATACATTCACCGAAATCGAGCCGAGCGGCGCCTCCGAGCTTCAAAACGCTCTGATCGACCTGCGTACTCCAAGCTTTTTTTCCGGAAAACGCGTAATCTATTGCCGCAACGCCGAATCTCTGCTGGAGCAAGCCGACGCGGAGCTTACCCAAGCATTTCTCGAAGGCCTCCCCTTCGGCTGCCTGATACTCGATTGCCGCAGGCTTCCCCGCAAGAGCACCTTCGTTGCGGAAGCTCAAAAGCAAGGAGCTGTAATCAACTGCCGGAGGCTTTGGGACACACCTCCTCCGTGGCGGCGGGGCGGTGATCCCGCACAAACCGAATTGAACGAATGGGTCGTGGCACATGCCGAACGATTGGGCTTGAACCTGACCTTAAGCCAAGCGGGCGAACTCGTAGCGCTTACCGGAAACAACCCCGGTGCAATCGACGCCGAGTTGCACAAACTGCTAGGACGGCGCGGGCCGGGAAGCACTGTTCGATCTGAAGATATCCAGGCGCTGGTGCCCGACCGCAGGCAGGACAGCATCTTCCGGGTGGTTGACCAAACACTGCTGGGCAGGACGGCGGAGGCTTCTTCCGCACTGAGCCGCTTGTTCCGCTTCGGACACACTTACGGCGCGCAGCGCGTCACCGATCCCTCCGCGATAGCAGCACTTCTTATCGGAGCTTTCACAAGCAGACTGAAGGCACTGAGGCGCGCGCACGGCCTGTTCCCGCAGGCTGTTGACCCGGGTTCACTTGTCTCTTCAGGCCTCGTACCAAAGGCCGGTGCTCAACTTGCGGCTCAACAACTGAACCGCTTAAGTGAAGCGGATCTTGAGCGCGCATGCACCCTGCTTGTAAAAGCGGACCGGGCGCTGAAAGGACTGAGCGGGAAGTTTGATCCCAAGGTGATTCTACACACAACGGTGCTGCGCTTGGCCTCGCTGGGCCGGAGCGCTTAACCTAAGAGCCTGAGGTGTTACCCTGGAGGCAGCCGATGCACAAATCAAAGCTTACCGCGCGAGCCGTTCAGGCGGCGATCGTTCTTGCGCTTCTCTTGCCGTTTTCCGCAGCCGCCGGCGCACACAAGCAGAAGCGACCCGCCGTGCAAATCTGCGTTCCCCCAAAGGCCGCTTTCTGCGAAAAATTCGCTGCAAGGGAGCTCAGGCGTCTGTTTTACCTTGCCTTCGGATCGGTGCCGGAAATCACAAACAGCCCTCCGCAGGACAGGCCCGCCTTTGTGCTTGGCTCCAAAGGCGCAACCGGGCTCCTTCCGGCCTCTTTGCAACAATCCGCTGAAGCACTTCCCCCTCAGGCTTTCTTGCTTAAGAAAGAGGAAACTCCCTCAGGTTTCGTTTTCTATGTTGTAGGAGGTGATCCTCTCGGAACCCTTTACGGTGTCTACAGGCTTGCTGAGCACTTCGGCCTGCGATTCTATCTCCACGGCGAAGCTGCGCCCCCAATGCGTTCCGAACCCGAGCCGCCCGAAGTGAACGAATGCTCAGAGCCTCTTTTCGCGCTCCGCGGCATACAGCCCTTTCATGATTTTCCCGAAGGCCCTGACTGGTGGAACACGGACGATTACCTGGCCGTTTTGGCCCAGCTTCCGAAACTTCGCATGAATTTCATCGGGCTTCACACTTATCCGGAAGGCAGACCCGAAGCAGAGCCCACCGTATGGATCGGCGCTCCTTCGGATACGGGAGGCGGGCTTGAAGTCGAATTCGCATATCCGGCAAGCTATCAGAACACTCTTCGCGGGAATTGGGGTTACCGCGCCAAGCCGACAAGCCGCTACCTCTTTGGAGCTTCGCTTCTTTTCGATCGAGATGCATACGGCTCCGAAGTTATGGAAGGACTGTGCCCGAGGCCTAGAACGCCCGCCCAATGCCGAGAGGTCTTCAGGCGCACGGGAGTCCTCTTCAGGAGGGTTTTTGAAGCGGCCCGGCGTTTGGGCGTCCAGACATGCGTCGGAACCGAAACTCCGCTTGTTATTCCCAAGGCGGTTAAGGAACGGCTCCGGTCCCAAGGTAAAGACCCTTCGGATCCCGCCGTTGTAAAAGAGATCTACGAAGGAATCTTTCGGAGGATCGCCGCCGCGCATCCTCTGGACTGGTACTGGTTCTGGACGCCCGAAGGTTGGACGTGGAGCGGGGTTAAAAAAGAAAACGTTGAAAAAACGATTGAAGACCTGAAGCTCGCCCTTGAAGCTCACCGTGCCTGCGGTGCGCCATTCAGGCTTGCAACCTGCGGCTGGGTCTTGGGGCCCCAGTACGACCGGGCGCTTTTTGATAAAGTGCTGCCTCCAGCTGTAGCGCTTTCGTGCATCAACAGACAAGTGGGCAACGAGCCTGTTGATCCGGCTTTCGGCCGGGTTAAGCGCAAAGACAAGTGGGCCATTCCTTGGCTTGAAGATGACCCGGGTCTCACCGCCCCTCAGCTTTGGGTCGGGCGCATGCGCCAAGACGCCGCCGACGCGCTGCGGTACGGCTGCAGCGGTCTTATGGGGATCCACTGGCGCACGCGTGTTCTCGGGCCAAACGTGCTTGCACTTGCATGGGCCGCATGGAAACAGGAGGGCTGGAGACACCTGCGCGCCGAAAAGGAGAAGCTTCAGGAAGGCCCCCTCGGCGGCCAAACAGCGGCTTTTCCGGGACACCGAATCGAAGGGACCGATCTCGGAGAGCTTTACCGCACGGTGCGCTACAACATGGACGGATATCTGCTTGCGGTTCCGAACGGCATTTACAAAGTAACACTGCGGTTCTGTGAGCCGCACTGGCGGGCGCCCGGGAAACGCGTTTTAGATCGGAAGAGCACACGTCTGAACTCCAGTCACTTAGGCATCTCGTATG
>CAZGYL010000157.1:0-9754 GCA_964529985.1 uncultured Planctomycetia bacterium
CGGCGGCACCCCACCCAAGAAAGCAAATTCATCCTATCGCACTTCCACCCAAATAGCACGGTTCATTTCCCACCGGCGGTTTAAACTGTACAATAACCGCTGCGATAAACCGCCTGGAGGCCGGAAACGCCGTGACAGGGTCCCTGACCGTCGGAACACGGCAGGTAAGTCCATGAGATTGGTCGTTCAAGTCAAAGAGATAACAGGGCACTGCCCGGTGTATCACGAAGGAGACAGGTTCGTACTTGAGGAAGGCTATCGCTTGGGCCGCGGGCAAAACTGCGAAATCTGCCTCCACTCTCTGGCTTCGCTTATGCCTTACTACACTGCGCTTTCCAGGGGTGTCCCGCCCAAATCTATCGGATTGTGCAAAGAAGGCGATCACGCCTTCCTCCAGTGCCTTGATCCCTGCAGGTATACGGGCGGAGGTACGGTTGTATTTGAGGTCTGGGTCGAAAGCGACGCTGTGGAAGATCGCTGAAGCCCGGCCCGCCCGGACTCGAGGTCCGGGGGCAAAGGAGATATCTGTTTATGGCCGAGTTGGCACTGAAGTAACCCGGAAAGTGTCAATTTGGCAGGGCATCCTTGGAAGCGGATCGGCCGACGCCGAAAGGTAGAATCGTAACCTACTGTGCTGAAAGAAGTTATGTTCTTGACAGGCCCCTTCTGGCATAGTTTTTGAAGAGAAATCGGCCACATAGGCCTTCGTACGGCGTCCGAGTTCCCGGTCCAACCGTTTCGTGCTCCGAAGGTGCAAGAGCGCGCTATGGTGGAGTTGCGGCGGGCTTTCCAAGGACGGCTTGAGGCGGAAACCCAGACAGCAGGATCGCTGCGTGGGTTAAGGACCGCAGCCCCTGCTGAGAAAGGAGTTGTCATGACTCAAGCACCGGGCCTTTCGGAGTTGGAGCCTGCGGTCTATCTGCTCAAGCCGGGCATCCAGCATTACGCCTGGGGGGACAGAGCCTTCATTCCGAATCTCCTTGGAATCCCCAACCCGAAGAACCTGCCTTACGCAGAGGTTTGGATCGGGGCTCACCCTTTACTTCCTGCACGCATAGTCGTAGGAGGCAGGGAACGTAGGCTTGATGCGCTCATTGAACAGGATCCGCAACGCCTGCTTGGAGCTCGGGTGGCCGAATCGTTCGGCCAGTTGCCTTTTCTTCTGAAGATCCTTGCAGCTTCCCAACCGCTTTCGCTGCAGGTGCACCCCAGCGCGGAGCAGGCCCGTGAAGGTTTTAACAGGGAGGAGCGGGCCGGTATCCCCAGAGACGCCCCGACACGAAATTACAAAGATCCGAACCATAAGCCTGAGCTCGTAGTCGCTCTTACGGATTTCTACGCGCTCCGGGGGTTCCGCCCGTTGAAGGAAATCGCCGCGGTGCTTGCCGGGGCACCTGAGCTCGCAGCATTGGCTGAAGGATTCGATCCCACTGGTGCGGGCCTGCGGAGGCTCTTGGAGCGGATTCTTACGGCCCCTCAGGAAACCGTCGACCAAGCGCTGGGCTCCTGGACGGCGCGGCTCAAAAAAGAAGCCGGTGAAAAGCTCTTTTCCAGAGAGGAACACAACTTCTGGGTTCTGAAAGCCGCTGAAATCTTCTGTACCCGGAACACCTACGATCGAGGGCTCCCGGTCATTACACTGCTGAACCTGGTTCACCTTCAACCCGGGCAAGGGCTCTTTTTGCCGGCAGGTACTCTGCATGCTTATTTGGAAGGCGCTGCAGTTGAAATAATGGCGAATTCCGACAACGTGCTCAGGTGCGGGCTTACGAAAAAACACATTGATGTACCGGAACTGCTGCGTATAGCACGGATTGAGCCGGACCCGCCGCGGATTCTTGTACCTGAGAGTGCGGGCGGGCCGGGCGTGCAACGTTACAAGACTCCCACGCAGGAGTTTGAACTTGTAAGCATTGATCTACCAGGCGGAAAGCCGCTTGAACTGAATACCGTTCCCTCACCTCAGCTCGGCTTCATCTACCGCAGCGGCGGAGGTGAGGCGGTTGAAGTAAGCGCAGGGGGAAACAAGCTTTCCCTGTCCCGCGGGGGAGCGTTCTTTGCTCCTCCCGACGTTTCCGTCCGCCTCGCCTCGCCGTCCGGGGCTGTGGCCTTTGCGGCCCGAGTACCCTCGTAAAACCTTACGTTTAAGCGATCGCAAGGCCTGAACGAACCACGGAAGGAGGGTGGCGATGGCAAAAAAGCGAATCGGAGCTTTGGGGCGGCGGGAGACCGAAGAGAAAGCGCTTCTTTTCAGAAGCCGCCCCGTGCGGGAGCTTCGTTTCGGAACAAGCGGACTGCGCGGGTTGGTTTCCGACATAACCGATCTTGAGGCATACGTTAACACCCGCGGATTTCTTAACTACCTCTTTGAGATCGGTGATCTACAACCCGGTGGTGTCGTGTCCATCGGCGGGGATTTGAGGCCGAGCACCGACAGTCCCGAGAGAAGCATACTGCGCGCGGTGGCGCGGGCCGTAGAAGACTCAGGTTGCAAAGTCGACTACTTGGGTAAAGTTCCCACGCCGGCTTTGACCTATTGGGCCATGCAGCAGAAAAGGCCCAGCATAATGGTCACAGGAAGCCATATCCCCTTTGACAGGAACGGCATCAAGTTCAACAAAAGTACGGGTGAGGTGCTGAAAGACGATGAACCCGGCATTTTAGAGGCCGTACGACGAGTGAGGCGCGAGGTTTACAGTGAAGCGCCTGAAGAATCGATCTTCAACGACGATGGTTTTTTCAAGGAAGGGGTCGCACCTCAGCTTCCTCCGGTCAACAACCGGTGCGCAGAGCTTTACCTCGACCGATACCTGTCTTTCTTTCCGCCCGGCTGTCTTTCCGGTCTTCGCGTCCTCTTTTACCAGCATTCTGCAGTAGGGCGCGATCTTCTTGTCGACCTGCTTAAGAGGCTCGGCGCCGAGGTTATTCCGGCGGGCCGGAGCGATACATTTGTTGCGATCGACACCGAGGCCATCTCGGATGAACTGCTCGGCCGCCTTGCTCAAATGGTGGAGGAAGTCCGCCGCACCCACGGTCCTGTGGACGCCGTGGTGTCCACGGACGGGGACAGCGACCGGCCGCTTTTTGTAGCGGTTGCACCTGACGGTTCTCTTCGCTTTTACGGAGGAGATCTCCTGGGAATACTTGTTGCAGATTACCTCGGTGCCGATTGCGTCGTCGTTCCGGTAAGCGCCAACGACGCTGTGGACATCTATTTCAAGTCGCGGGGAATCACCCCGATCAAGACAAGAATCGGATCTCCTTACGTGATCGCGGCAATGCAAGCCGCCTCAGGTTCAAGGCGGGTTGCTTGGGAAGCAAACGGAGGATTCCTTACAGGAACCCCGATCGAGAAAGACGGAAGGGTGCTCGATCCGCTGCCTACAAGAGACTCGGCGATCGTACTTTGTTCGCTCCTTGCAAGTGCAAGAGAAAAAGGCTGCTCGGTTGCTGATCTTTTTAAAGTGCTTCCCGAGCGCTACAGCCGCGCAGCGCTCCTTGACAACGTGCCTTCAGAGCGCAGCGCGGCCATGCTGCGCCGGTTCCGCCCGAGCCGAGTGGAATGCATCGAGGCTGTTTTCCAAAATCAGGAAATTCTGCTTGTACTCCCGAGTGGGAGCACCCGCCGGGCAGAGGCTGAAGAAGCGGAAGAGCTGCGCGGGATAAGGGAAGAGCTGGCCCGGTACTTCACTCCTGCAAGGGGTTTTGACGCGATAGAGCGGCTTAATTTCCTGGACGGCGTTCGAATCTATTTCCACAACGGCGACATCGCACACGTGAGGCCCTCGGGTAACGCCCCCCAGCTGCGCATCTATGCGGTGAGCTCGCGTCCTGAAAGAACCGAGCAGATCATAAAGCTGGCGCTTCAGGATCCCGGGGGTATCCTCAGGCAGCTTGAAGAGGTAGGGAAGGAAACGCTCTTTATCGAGGGCGTCAAGCGTAACATAGCCTTCACCGAGCAGCTTTGCCGTACGGGCGAGACTCCGGAAGTAATAGGTACGGTCTGCGGATCCGAGCCCGCCCGCAGGTTTTGGCAGAAACAGCTTGAGTGCGCACGCCGGGCGCTCGGAGCGCGGGTTGCGGTGAGCTTCCATGAAGACCTACCCGTGAATCAGGCTTTCGGAATCCTGCTTCTCTGGCAGCGCTTGAAGCCCTACTTGACCACGAACCGCGGCGCTCTTGTGGCCTTTGTCTTCGGCGAAGGTACGCGTTCCACGCCCTTCACGGAAGCGGACAACGGTCAGAAGCCCGCAATGTCCACTTTCGTAACCGCCGAGGAGGAGGGGACGATCCGCTACCTGCCTATCGTCGAGCTTGCGCTGCGGTACTTCGTGCCGGTGCAGCAGTTTCTCAGGAGATCCGGCTTCGACGGGATCGTTGTCAAATGGGGTGATGAGGTACAGATCCCCATGCGCGATCTTTCGGGCTCCGATCCGCTTTTCAAGGAAGCGGATGTGGTACGCTTCGTTTCAATGCGCGAAATGGACGCTTCCTCTGCAGCCAACAAAGACTGGCTGGGAGTAGCTCCCGACGGCTGTATCACCGCCTTCATACCCCGCAGGCCTCTTGGCGAAATGGAAAAGCTTGCGGACCGCGGGCTCCTGATAAAGCGCAACGGCCGGCTTTACGGCGGCGTGAACCTCGGATCCATTGCGCTTTCACGTGCCTTGCTCGACCTTCTGCTTGAAGAGTTCGAAGCGGACGTCAACAACCCCAACGCCGAAAGAAGCAACCGGCCTGATCTGGATCCGCAGTTTTTCACGGCACTGTGCATTGCAGCGATAAAGGATCCGGAGCAACGCCGGCAGGCATGGAGCCGGGCTGTTCAAGAGAGCTCCGCTGCTGCAAAACTTGCACGTATGATGCCTGATCTGCTGGAGCGCCTTGTAAAAGTGCTGCGCAGGTTCGAGGAGAGGCACGGCAGGCCGGTCAAAATGGTGGCCCTTGATTTCGAAGATCAGTACTGGGGGGACCTGGGGCAGCACAGGCAGATCTTCGAGTTCTACATGGCTCTTAATGACAGGGGCGCTCTGGGGAGGATTGCTAGAGCCATTGCAGGCTTGCCCGAGAAGAGAGACGCCCAAGGGAATATCATTGCTGGACGATGCACCCTGGGAGCGGGTGCTGAGGTCCGCAATTCGGTTCTCCTTAACGTCACCGTAACCGGCAGCGGAAAAATCGAGGACAGCGTGCTTGTAGGCACCCAGGCGCGTGTTGTGAACGCGCGGAAAGCATTTGACGTGCTCAGCACGGCGCGGGAACTTCACTTGGAGCCCAGAGCCGGGACTTACAAGGTGGTCTCAACCTCTCCCGTGCGGGCCGGACCCGGGGAGCGCTTGACAACGGTCTTTTTGCCCGACGGCGCGCTTCTCATGCGCGTAACCGAACAGACGGACCTCAGGGACCGGAAGAATACGTATGAGGTCCCGATTTTGGGGAACCCGCTTTCGTTCCACCGGGCTCACCAGATCATGTCGGCTCAAGCGCCCGAAGAGGTCGCGGCGCGCCGGGAAAAAGCACGGGGCGAAGTGCTTGCGCTTATTCAGCCTTAGCTGAAAGGCTGCATGCGGCCTGCGCCGAACAGTCGCTTCATGTCTCATTTAACAGCAAGGAGGGACAAAAATGGCAAAGCGATCCCGAATGCGCAAGATCGCTTTTGTAGGCGACTATGTGCCGCGCCAGTGCGGTATCGCCACCTTCACACATGACCTGCGCGAGGCCATTGTAAGTCAGTACCAGCCGCTTGAAGGCCCGGTCGTGCCGGTGGACGACGTACCGGGAGGCTACGTATATCCGCCGGAGGTGAGGTTCCAAATCGAAGAGCAGGATCTGGACTCGTACAGGAGGGCTGCGGATTTCCTGAACTTCAGCAACACCGACGTTGTCTGCATCCAGCACGAGTTCGGAATTTTCGGTGGAAGGGAAGGCTCGCACATTCTCGCGCTTGTGCGGGACCTGCGCATGCCCGTCGTAACGACTCTCCACACGATATTGCGCGAGCCCAACTCCGACCAGCGCCGCGTGCTCGAACAGCTCTGCGGGCTTTCCGAGCGGGTTGTGGTTATGAGCGAGAAGGGTAAAGCCTTCCTGAAGGAGATATACGGGGTCCCGGAGGAGAAGATCGATCTCATTCCCCACGGGATTCCCGACATGCCCTTTGTCGATCCCAATTTCTACAAGGATCAGTTCGGGGTGGAGGGGAAATACGTGGCGCTCACCTTCGGATTGCTCTCCCCCAACAAGGGGATAGAGTACGCGCTTCAGGCGATCCCCAAGATCATTGAGCGATTCCCCAATTTCGTCTATATCGTTCTGGGAGCGACCCACCCCAACCTGCTGCGCGAGCAGGGGGAGGCGTACCGCCTGAGCCTGGAGCGGTTGACCCGGGAGCTGGGCATTGAAAAGCATGTGATCTTTTACAACCGCTTCGTCGACCTGGAAGAACTCACGGAGTTTATCGGCGCCGCCGATATATACATTACGCCTTACCTGAATGTGGCCCAGATCACTTCAGGTACGTTGGCCTACTCTTTCGGGTGCGGGAAAGCCGTGGTATCAACGCCGTATTGGCACGCCCAGGAGTTGCTGGCCGACGGGTGCGGAATCCTGGTCCCGTTCAGGGATTCGGACGCCATTGCCGAAGCGGTTTGTGAGCTGCTTCAGGACGAGGTGAAACGCCACTCCATGCGGAAGCGCGCTTATATGCTGGGACGGGAGATGATCTGGAGCAACGTGGCGCACCTGTACATGGAATCGTTCCAGAGGGCGCGGGCTGAACGCAGCCATCTTCCTTTCAAGCCCCTTGTCATGCGTACTCAGGACGAGCAGCCGATCGCGTTGCCCAGAATTCGTCTTGACCATCTTCATACCCTGACCGACAGCACCGGTATAATTCAACACGCCAAATACAATGTACCTAATCTGCAGGAAGGGTATTGCACGGACGACAATGCGCGCGCTCTGCTGCTTGCAGTACTTCTTGAGGAGCTTGGGATTCAAACCGGCGGCGAACGCCAACTTACGGCTTTGTACGCTTCTTTTCTGAACAACGCCTTTGACCGCAAGGAGAAGGCGGTACGGAACTTTCTCAGCTACGACCGCAGGTGGCTTGAGGAGAAGGGCTCCGAGGACTGCCTGGGCCGGTTCATCTGGGCGCTCGGTGCATGCGTGGGGCGGTCGCGCAGGCGCTTGCTTCAAGCGTGGGCGGCCGAGCTCTTCGAGCAATGTCTGCCGTTGAGTCTGGAAACAAGTGCTCCACGTGCTTGGGCGTTCACGCTCCTGGGAATTCACGAATACCTCAGGAGGTTGAGCGGCGACCGGTTGGCCAATCAAGTCCGCGAGGAACTTGCGCAGCGTCTTGTTTCCCTCTATGAGAAGAACGCCTCGGACAGTTGGCCTTGGTTTGAGAACACCGTTACATACGCAAACGCGCGCCTTTCACATGCACTGATCCTCAGCGGACGCTGGATGGGCTTCCAGAGGGCTCTTGAGATCGGCCTGCATACCTTGGAGTGGCTTTCGGAGATTCAGACCGCCGAGCAGGGACATTTCAGGCCTATAGGAAGCAACGGCTTTTACCGCCGAGGCCACGAGCCCGCCCGTTACGACCAGCAGCCCATTGAGGCGCAGGCACATCTTTCCGCCGCCATCGAAGCGTACCGGACAACAGGAGAAGAAAAGTGGCTGGCTGAGGCCCGCAAGGCTTTTGCGTGGTATCTTGGCAGCAACGATCTCGGGCTGCCTCTCTACGACGCTACGACCGGGGGCTGCTTCGACGGCCTTCACGAAGACCGGGTGAACCAGAACCAGGGTGCGGAATCCACCCTGGCCTGGCTGCTTTCTCTGTGTGAAATGAAGCTGCTTGAGAATGCGCTTGCTTCCTTCAAGGATCCGCGTTCGGCCGGAGCGCCTGCCGAGACCTCAAGCGCCGGCGCCCGAGGGGACCTTTAGGGAGGGGAATCGTTTCAGAGAAGCAACGCAAGGGAGAAAAGGGCGACGACAATGAAAGTCGTAAGAACGAACTTGATACTGAGGCCTAATCCAAAGCGCGTTCTTTTCCGTCCTTTTGATCCCAAAGATCCGCACCGGTCACTCAAAATAATTGCACGGGTTATGGCTCTCACTGAAGAGGAAGTGGACCTGTTGTTGGAGCATGTTCTTGCCGAATTCAGGGAGAGACACCACAAACCCCGCCAGTTTTTTGAGGAACGCTTCGAAGCTGTAAGAGAACACCTCCTTACCGACAGCCCGCTCAGCCGCAACCGGCGCCTGCTCATCGGCGCTTACTTCACTCAAGAGTATTCGCTCGAGTCCGCCGCGCTTTTCAACCCTTCACTCCTCTGGCACCCGGATCAGTGCGGTGTGCCGCCCGGAAGCAAGCGCTTCATATTAAGCTTGAGGGCGACCGGGGAGGGCCATATTTCTTCGATCACTTTCAGGACCGGAATAATCGATGCGCAATGCCGGATAACAATCGACGAACCTTCTCCTTTTGTAGTGCCTCCAAAAGTAGTACCCGACGCTCAGTACGATAGAGAGCTTTTCCGCCGCAAGCTGCTTGAACTCGGACTCGGAAACGAGTTCGCCGAGCATGTTATGGCATCGCTGGACGACCGCTTCACCATGCACGATCTGGAAGAAGCGGTCTCCCGGTCACTCCGCCACTACAGGCCCCGCCACGGCGAGTTCGAGGCAACCGCGGCCGGTATTCTGGCCCTTGCCAAATCAAACTATCAGATAGAGTATGCAACCGATACGGACCTGTCCGAGCGGGTCATCTTTCCTTACTCCCCCACAGAGTTGAACGGGATCGAAGATGCCCGCTTCGTGGCGTTTCAGGAAGAGAACGGGAAGTCACGTTACATAGCCACCTACACCGCATTCGACGGCAGGCTTTTCTTCCCGCAGATTCTCGAGACCCAGGATTTTCTCAGATTTCAACTCAACACCCTCAACGGACCGGAGGCCCGCAATAAGGGTATGGCGCTTTTCCCGAGGCGTATCCGAGGGCTCTATGCAATGCTGAGCCGCCAGGACAACGAGAACCTGTTTATCATGTACAGCGACATGCTGCACTTCTGGTACACGAAAGAGCTTGTCTTGAAGCCCACTTACCCTTGGGAATACGTGCAGCTGGGCAACTGCGGCTCTCCTCTCGAGACCGAAGAAGGCTGGCTCGTTCTCACACATGGGGTAGGGCCCATGAGAAAATACTCAATAGGTGCGGTGTTGCTTGACAGGGATGACCCCCGCAAGGTTATAGGCAGACTGCGCGAGCCGCTTCTCGCTCCTACAAAAGAAGAACGTGAGGGCTACGTACCCAACGTGGTATACAGCTGCGGGGCTCAGATACACCGGGGCAATGTGATTCTACCTTACGCCATGTCGGACTATGCTACGACTTTTGCAATCATTCCGCTCCGTGACCTGCTCATACAGCTCAAGAAAGGTGTGCCCCGGAAAAACGGGAAACTGAAAAACTCAAAGCAGGATTCCGAGCACGGAGAGCACAAGCCCGAGAAGGCACAGCAGCCGGCCGCCCCAGCGCAGCCGGCCTGCGCCTGCCCGAAACCCCAAGCACACTCGTGAAACCGTCCGTCCCTCAACGCGGCACCAGCACATAGCGTTTCCCCGCCCGGGTGGGGAAAACCGTTACTTCAGGCTCGGGGTGCCGGGCTGCGACAGGGGAAGAATCGCGACGGACCGAGAGCGGACCGCTTGAACGCACGCGGCACGGCCCCCCAAGCTTCGAGTG
>CAZGYL010000158.1:0-9752 GCA_964529985.1 uncultured Planctomycetia bacterium
CGCCTGATCCTTGGAGTTACCTGGAGCCTGAGAAGGCGTCCTTCCTTGAGCTCGCCTTCCAAGGTGGTTCGGTACGGCGCCCATACCTTGAACGAAACGTTCCACGAGCGGGGCCAAGCCGGGAAAAGAAAGATCTTTCGGCCTTCCGTTTGGATAAGCATGGATTGAAGCGCCTTCATCAGAATGCTTCCGTGGTCCTGATCGGGAATCCAGTCGTAGTTCGGGCCCCAGAAAGCGGGAAACCGGGAGCCCTTATGGTGCCTTCTGGCCCGGCCGACAAGATAGGCCTTCGCCTGTTCGGCAAGTCCGAGGTAAGCCATGAAAACCTCGTCTTGACGCCAGCCGAAGTTTCCCCTGTCCCACCTGTGCTCCAAGGCTTTGAGTCCCAAAGTTGCGTTCGACTTTTCGAAGGAGACCAGTCTGAAAGGGAAAACAGGATAGAGTTCCGGGTTCTCGATGTTCGACTTGCGGGCGTATTTCCAGGCGGGAGCGAGGGCCGAGCCGTCTGGCACCTTGCGGGTGGGAAGTTCAGGGACCGTTGAAAGGAGATTCCTCAGGAATTGTCTTTTTTCTGCGGGCAAAAGGTCCTGCGGCAGGGAGAGGAGCCTCTTTGTCACCGCTCTGAGACCTGCCGTCTCCGGGGCGGGATTCGTGCACTCCCACCACGTCTCAAGGGCTTGGGCCGGGTGCATCACAAGTTTTCCTTTTTCGTCGTGCTTGTAGTGTTTGTCGAAAAAAGTGAGTATCTCCCAAGCGGCTGGAAACAGGGTCTCGAAGAGAAAGGACCGATCAACAGTGTGCTCGTAGTAATCAAGCATAAGCCAAACGAGTTCGAGGCCGGAGACCCACTCCCACTTATGCCACCTGCTTTCTTGAAGCTTGTCCTTGCGCTTTTCAAAGGGCGTCCAACCGTAAGTTTCACTGAATACGTCTCCCCAGAAATAGATGCATTCCGGTATGAAAGCGCCTCCATGGCCGAAGTAGCGTTTCGTGCGGTAAACAAAGAGAGGCATAAGCTCTTGTGCGTACATTCGGAAGAGAGGCATCATGAGATCAAAATCCCCTGCAGTGCACATCGTGTAATAAGGCAGACGGGTGTTTTGCCACCAATAACCCGGTCCCCACCTCCGGTAGTCGGCGTCCCCGGGTCTTCCGGGGAAGGGAACCGTAAGCAAGCTGCCGTTGAATTTGATCGGATGCCGCCCTCTCCCACAGCAGGCGTTTATGAAGCGCTGGAGCACGTAGCCTCTTGTTACAACGTAGGAGTCGGGCGAAAGGTCGACCTTCGATCGAACTATCTCCTTTCCGTTGAGATAAAGCGCCAGGAGGCCGGCCGGGTCTATGACCGCAGCCACATGGCTCCATTTATCGGCCGGCAGGACTTTTGCTTTTTGCAAGATACGGTTTCCGACGATCAGTCTGAGGCTGTTTCCGGGGTAGGTGTCGAGGAGAAACCCGTCCGCTCCGCCCGGGGTTATCCTGTCTACTATCCTTCCCCCTCCAGGGGGCATGGCTCCGGGCTTGACCCAAGCCTCGATCGTAATGGGCGCTTGGAGGGTCTTAGGCTTAAGGAGTTTCCTGCCCGGCTTCACATCGGTCCAGCTTCCTAAGAGTGTTTGCTGCGGCGGGAGCTTCTTTCTGGAATCCCGGGCGAGCTTCTCGATTTCCTGCGGACTGAGCGCCCGAAGAAAGATGCTTATTCTTCCGAGTCCGCCGCGGAAAGCATTTTGTCCTGTTTGGTCCTGTCCCGCTATGATCCAGCGGTTGTTTTGTGGTACGAGGCGTGCAGTGCGACCTCCTCCTGAGACGTAGATCCAGCTGCGGTTCCAAAAACTCTTCCACCATTTCCGGTGAGCTTCCCTCCTCTGCCGGAGGGGGATCTTCTCGATTTCTCTGGAAAGTTCGGTTATGCGCGAGAGCCATTGTCGGGGCGAGGAGGGGTGCAGAGTCAAAACGTAGACAGAGAAGCGGCCGTTTCGGGAGGGAGGGACTGCCAAGGTCCGGTTGTCGATCTTCTCTGCGTCTTTTCCGGTTATCAAAGCGCCGAATATCCTGTGCAGGAGAGGATCGGGCCTGGGGAAGTCTGCAAGGCCTTGGATTTTCGCCGTAAGGGAGGGCCCCACGGACTTCTTGTTGTAGTGAAACCAGCCTACGGCGTCCTTGAGCTCTTCCACCAAGGTGTCGGGCTCAACGATCATGGGAGCATGGCGTCGGTCGGGTTTCGATCGGTCCAGTAAAACATCGCTTACTTCCAAGGACGGCAGCTCGTAGGGTCTCCTGCGCCAGAGCTCGATTTTCGCCTTCGCACCCACAGGCGTATCACTTTTCCAAACAACGTTTACGGCCGGATGATTCGCGTCCACCCAAACCTCAACCAGGCAAAGCCTGCGCTCCCGGCCGGCTTTAATGAAGACCGTTCCGCTTTCAAGATCAAGGCGCTGCTCGAATCCTTCCCTCACGCAAAGCGGTGGATCAAAGGTTATGCGGAGCTTGCCGACCTTCAAAAGCCTTCCGTTATCGCCCCAGGAGTCGCTTTTCCCTATGTAGAAAAGGAGGTCCCCGTTCTCCTCGACCCAGATGTTCAGGGCGATGTCTCCGTTGCCGAGGGGCATGGAACCCGAGTAGTCTTTACTCGGGGCCTTCCAAATCACGTCGTAGCGTTGCAGGGCCGCCCTCGAAGTAGAGAGAAGCGCAAGAACCAAGAAAACCAATGCCTTTTTTGTCACAGCCACTTCCTCCTTTTCACGCGGATCTTTTCAAAAGACCGCAAAAAGCCGTTGGCACACTCTCAGATTGTCTCTTGTATTTTAGTACGTAAGGCGGAGGTACAGAAACCCTTCGGGCTCCACCGAAATCCGCCGCGTCGAATGCCCGCGAGTGTGTTCGAAAATACAGCCGGCGGTTCCGGCGAGGCGCGCGTCCGCTGCCTTGAAATTTCGGTGGCAGCCTCCGAATTTTCAAGGTAAGATTGAGTCTATGATTGAGCGCGAACAAGAGCTACGCACAGTATTAAGCGTACGTCGAGCCCGCAGGTGACCCGTTCAATGGCTGCGGCGTTGTCGGACCTTAAACTTCATTCCCTGGATCTTATTCATGCGGGCGAGCGGACCTTCAAGCTTGCTCCCCGCGTTAGAGCTGTGGCATTGACGCGAATTTTGCACGATATTCAGCCGCTCGCCTGAATCGCTGCCAGATCAGAAGTCGGAGGGGCGGTATTGAGGGTGCAGGGCGGGTGAGCACGCTGGTGTATGGTCCGACGGAAACCTGCAGAGCCTCTTATCTTGGAGGCGGCGTGTGGAGGAACAAAATAAATGGCGACCCTGGGGCGATTCGAACGCCCGACCCCCAGCTCCGGAGGCTGGTGCTCTATCCAGCTGAGCTACAGGGTCACCTGCACTCAGATTATAGAAGCACACCTGGAGGTGTCAATCAGCCGCATGGATCGACTGTGGATCTCTACCTGCGTTCGTAAGTGCCGATCAGCTCTCCCTGCCCTACGATATGTCCTTCAATCGCTTTGAGGACCTGATCTTTCGTCGCACCGCGCGGAAGGTTAACCTCCGTGTCCACGGCATAGAGCTTAAAGTGGTAATGGTGCACTCCATGGCCCCTGGGCGGCATCGGACCCCCGTAGCCGATTCTACCGAAGTCGTTCTTGCCCTCACGAGCGCCTGCAGCTGAGCCTTCAGGCAGGCCGGTTGAGGAGGCGGGGATCTTGTAAACCACCCAGTGAACCCATGGCTCAGCCCGTGGTGCGTCCGGATCGTCGCAGATCAGAACCAGTTCCTTGGCCTGCGGAGGTACATTTTCCCAGGTCAGCGGCGGCGATACATCTTCCCCTTCTCCCGTGTATTTCTTAGGGATCGCACCGCCGGGATCAAAAGCCTGACTTCGAATAGTAATTGCAGCCATAGCTTCCCTCCCTTCGGTTCGTTGAGCCGGTCCGCGGGCGCTCTGTCCGCTGCAGCCGGCAAGCCCCACAGCTATTCCAAGCACCAAGACTCTCATGCGGACCTCCTGCAAATGGCCACGGGGGTTTACCAGAGAAACCGCAGGACTTCCGACTCCTCATTTTATGATTGCACAGCCCGGAACTCAAAGAATCCGGGTTCTACTGTGAAAGTTCCACTGCGAAGTAAGTCCTACCGGGAAAGGCCGAAGGAGGAGAGCTTCAAGAAATCGTCCAGGATCAGTGTCACGCGCCTCAAGCGTTCCTGGTAGGGCTTGCCCCGCGGCAGGTCCGGCGAGTTGAGAAGTTCATTGCGGGCCTGCACGAGTAAGCGGCCCGCTTCTCGAAGCAACAGGTCGGCCTCCTTACCCTCCCGGTTGAGAGCTTGGTAGATCTTTGTCTGTGCTTTGCGCACAGCCTCGTCGATCTTGCGAAAAGCCGCCTCACCGGCGGTTCGGCCGACGTCGGCCGCAATGCTTTTCTCAGGCTGCTTAGGCGGCTCGGCCGCCGCAGCACGGGAAGGTTCAGGGATTGTAGTCTTGCGGTCGGTGCCCTTAAGATCGGCCTGCGCGAGAAGCAGCTCCCCGAATCGTTTTTCTTGAGGCAGCACAGCTTGGAGTCCGGCCAACAATTGCTCGTTCCCGGTGAGTTGCTCGAAGTACTTATAAGCTTCTTGCGGGAAGCCCCTGCGCCATGCAAGCCGGATCGCTTTCCAAAGGCCGAAACCTCCTCGGTCTTTAAGCTGCTTGAGCCGCGCGGCCAATTCCTCAGCGCGCTGCTTGTGAAACGAAGAAGCGTCTTGCTCTGTGACCGACTGAATCATATCGGCGTTCAGCCCGCAACCTATTCCGTTGGCAAGGCGCAACTTCCAAAGGGAACCGGTCTTTGTTGCTTCAACGGCATACAAGACGTTCCCATTGGCCAGCTTGACAACGAAGATCCTCCGGGCCCCCGCGCCCGGATCCACTTTTACGTCCCGCACAAGCGCGCCGAAAAATTCGATCTTGCGGCGGAGTGTTTCAGCCTCAGGATCTTTCAGTCCGGCAAGGATTCTGAGCGCAAGTTCGATCTTCCCGTTGCGCCAGGCCTCAAGCGCTTGGGCGATCCGTGCTCCGGAGGACTGCTCCAGAGGCTCAGGGGGGGCTTCGGAGGCAGGAGCAGAGGCCGGCTTCTTGCTTTTCGAAGGGGCTTTCTGGGCGGACGCAGGCGGTGGGGGGGAGCTTTTGCCTTTCCTTGCCCCGGGAACGGCCTTACGGCTTGGAGGCTTTTCTTTTTGGACCTCCTCACCCAGGACGTACTGGAGGAAGTTGATCTCTTTAGGAAGATATCCTCTGTCGCGCAGGAAAAGAAATCTTCCGTAGAAGGCCCCCGCCGTCAGGACCGCGCAGATTGTGATTATAGTGGTTACTCGCATGGATTCGATTATAGCCGCGGGCGCCCGCCGGGGAAGTGCGGGCTTTCCAGCTTCATGAGCCGGGGCGTACAATATGAGGGTATTGCGGGCCGCCAGTGTGCAAGAAGTCGGGTGCGGCCGGTTGGATCAGTGGAGAGCGTTCCGTGGAACAACAGAAAAACAGAGGCCTTCGACCGAGAGGGGAAAAGCCGAAGGCCCTGGTTCTAAACAACGCTTCGGAAATCTCCGGTGCACCGCTTCTGCGGCGCACTGCAAATGCCGTGCTTCACCTAGAGGATCGACCGGGGCGGCGGCCGACTTGAGGGGCTGGGGCCTCGGTAGCGAAGGAGGTACAAACGATGCAGGTACAAACGATGCATTTTCAACCGGCGCTGAGAAGAAGTCGCCCGTTCCAGCGTGAGCCCGGGAACCGGGCCTGCCGTTGTCTGCTTCCGGCATTCGTTTTCCTGTGCTTGGGTGCTGTGAATTGGGCCGGCCAAGAGCCGCAAAGCACCGAAGAACAGCTCCGGGCCGGGTTTCTCAAGCTGGTGCAGAAGTATGAAGCTGAGAAGAGTCTAAGTCCGGACAAGCGTATTCAAACCCTCCAGCAGCTTAAGCTTTACCAAATCCCGGAATGCGGGGATTTCCTTGCAAAGATTATCGCAGAGGAGAGCGATCCGATAATCCTGCGGGTTATTGCAGCCGACTGCGCTTACCTGGGTACGGAGAAAACCCTTCGGGCGTTGCTTATGGTCGGCCTGCCGAAGCTCGGATCACTCGTGGATCAGCAGCTTGCGCCCGATCCGATGGTCCCGAGGTCGTGGACCTACAAGTCGGGCGAAAAGTACCGTATGCTGCCTCCTTACCAGTTCGGTGAGATAGCAGGCGCGCTTCAGGGCCTCAGGAATGAGAAAGGAAAGACATACTTCGTCCGCCATGCTTTGAGCTCGCCGGCGGCCCGTGATCCTTTGTTCGCTAAGTTTCTTATATCGATAATCGCGCAGATCGACTGCCGGGAAAGAGCCCGTGCTCTGCGGTCGGCTCTTAGGCGATGGCGGGATCCTCAGGTTCTTGCAACGATTTTTGATTCTGCACGACGTGCCCGTTTTGAGGACAAAAGTCTGGTACGGGATGCGGTTAAATTCCTCAAGCACCCTTCGCGTGAGATACAGATCGCCGTTGTTATGTATTTGGAACGGGTGGCCCCCGATTCTCTGCGAAAGGAGCTGCCAAAGCTGTGCAAGAGTAGAGTGCCCGAAGTGAGGCTTCTTGCGGTTGAGGCGATCGAAACCAGTAAAGGCGATCCGAAACTGCTCTACAGACTGGTGAACGATCCTGATTGGCGGGTGCGCGTGGTGACATTCAGAAGCTTAGGGAGACTCGCCGTTCCCAAGGCTGTTGAGGCGCTCATTGCGCGGCTGGACAAAGAGACGCATCCCAGGGCTCGGGATGACCTCATCGATACATTACGCCGTGTGACGGGAGTGGACATGGGCCCGTACGCCGTTGCGTGGAAGAATTGGTGGCGTGCGAACAAAACGAAGGTTGAGCTTAAATGGCGCGATGCCGTTACGCTGGGCGAGATTAAAGCCCAGCGGCCTTCGGCCGGCCGGACCGCGTCGTACTACGGTCTAGCTGTCCTGAGCAAACGGATTTGCTTCCTGATGGACAGCTCGAGGTCCATGAACGAAAAGTACGAGGTGCCGGTCGACGAGGGAAAGGGGAGGACCAAGGCCAAGGAGCCCGGAAGGCGAAAGATGCGCGCTGTGAGAAAGATAGATTACGCCCGCGAGAATCTGAAGAAAGTACTTGCTGAACTTGCTCCGGATGTGCATTTCAATATTATCGCGTTCAGCGGGACCCCGCGGCCTTGGCGGGATAAGCTGGTCCCCAAGACCCCGGAATCCATAGACGCCGCGCACCGGTACTTGGACGACTTGCGGCCCTCCGGCTCCACCAATATCTTCGACACTTTGGTCACCGCGATCAGCGATCCGGAGGTGGATACGATATACCTGCTTTCGGACGGCGCCCCGACCTCCGGGACTTACACTGAGACCGAGCGCATCCTGGAGGAAATCAGAAGGCTTAATCTTTTCCGGAACGTGAAGATCAACACAATCGGCTTCAACCTGAAAGGGGAAGCCCGGGAGCTTATGGCCCGCCTGGCTGAGGAGAACTTCGGCGCTTTCGTCTCCCACTGATGTTGAAGCCTATCGAGGTTGTAGGACAGCCGCCGTTCAGGCGAGGCGGGGAATTTGCCGAAGCACTTCAAAAGGGCCGCAGAGTGCGTTGAACGGCTGCGGGGAAGGCGGATCGAAAGGTGAGCATTCTTCTGATAGCGGGTATCTGTGCCGTGTTGGCGGCCGGTGCCGTAGCGGCTTATTTGGCCGGCGAGCTGCTTCGGATCGAGCAGGCGCGCCGGATGGAGGCATACTTGGCTGAGGCGCGCGAGGCGGTTAGGCGGCGGCGTACCGCCGAAGCGGTCTCAAAAGCAGAGCCAGGCCGCCAGAGCCCCCGCACAATTGAGCCTTTGCCTCGCGACGAAGCGCTCTCGCGCGATTTGGAGTTTGTCAAGCGGATTGCTAAGGACAATCCCCGGGTTTTTGCGACAGTGGTCAAAAGGTACGTGCGCGGTGATCCGGCGGTTCTCTCGGGTAAGAAGCGCCCCACGGATTTCGCAGCCCTTGAAGATCATGATTTGTCTTAGTCCCGCGGGTACCGCTTAGGGAGAATTTTTTGCGGAGCCTCCTTCCCAGACCGCCTTTCCTGTGTTTTGCCCGCCTTTTCAGCTTTCGATTTTGATTTCGGCGATTGTGCACTTGGTTTTCCGGTAGAGCTTCTTGCTTGGTTCGCCCGCCCCCGGCGCTGCCGGGGCAAGAATACCAAGCCCCGCGGAGCAAGGAGGTACTCGCGTACCAGCTCCTGCTTTTCGCCGAGAGATCTGAACCGGGTCAAGCTTTGCGGCGAAATCAGACCGAAAGGGTTTTCTCTCGCTCGTTCCAGAGCTCTTATTCGGTCAAGAGGCGCAAGCTGCAGGAGGAGGCGCAACTCAAGGGGGGTGAAAACCTCCCGAGCCGCCCTGCGGCAGGCTTGAAGACGTTTTTTGAAAAGCGGCCTAAGGATTTCTTTTATGCGCGCGGTTCGCTCAGCAGGTGAGAGCCGGGCCAGAGCGCGGCGCTCGCTCTCAGGAAGCTTTGCGATCTGGCGACGCGCCCAGCGCGCCCGCTCAATGAGGATCTTGCGCCAATGGAGGGGAAAACGCTTGAGAGGAGGCCTGCGTGAAGTTTTGGCAAGTTGCTTCAACTGATCCCAGCGGGCTTTAGGAAGGCGTGCCTTAAACTCCCGATAAACTTTCCGAAGCCGCAGCCTTTCGCGTGGTGATAGGTGCCTCCAGCGCTGTTCCAGCCCTTCTGATTCGGCTTTTCTTTGTTTTTTGGCTCTTTTTTCGCTCTTGGTTCCTGTTTGCTTTGCGCTCTCGGGTTCTTTCCCGGGCCTTTCCGGCTTTCTCTGCGCTGCAATCGCATAAGGAGCAGCTACAGAGCCCAAAAAGAGCAGCATGGGCGCAAGGTACCAGATTACATGAAGCCGAAATCCACGCTTAGAAGTCATCAGGTCCGGTTTGATCGAAAGTCGTCTGGTCCGAATAGGATTCAAGAGACAGCTCGTAGACGGCCTCCACTATTTCCATGTGATCAAGCAGGTCTTCAGCACCTGCCTGAACCAGTGCGTCCATTTCTTCAAGTACAGGCAGGTTGGCGATAACCGCGTTTTCATCGGGCTCGGAGCGGGGTGCCCGCAGCACCCAGAGCCCGGCGCAAAGGATCAGGATCGCTGCTGCAGCACCCGCCAGTCTCCGCACAAGACGTGCTCGGCGGCACAATCGCTCCTTTGCCGAAAGAGTGCGCACGAGAATGCTTCCCTCGGGTGCTTGAGGGAGCTCGGCAAGGAGCGCTGTCAGGGCCTTCTCCTCCTTCAATACCTTGCGGCAGTCGGCACAAACTGCCAGATGTTGCTCCACATCGGCGGTCTGCGCCGGATCCAATTCGCCCTCCAGATAGAGAACCAGGCGGTCCTGGACGGAAGCACATTTAGGGCTTGTCATGGTTTGGAGACTCCTTCAGAAAGAGGGGTGTCGGCCCCCAGAAGGGGTTTGAGCATCCGCCTGAGATTCCTGCGGGCGCGCACAAGCAGCGAACGCACAGCACCCACTGTAATGCCCAGCGCTTCAGCGACCTCCTCGTAGGAGAGGCCTTCGAACTGGTGGAGAAGAAGCACTGCTCGTTGCTTCTCCCCGAGTTGTGCAACCGCAGAGCGGACAATCTCTGCCCGCTCGTTTGAAATCGCATTTTCTGCCGGAGGATCCGACCTGCTGTCCGCTTTGTTCAGGTAGAGCTCTTCCGCCTCCCC
>CAZGYL010000159.1:0-9739 GCA_964529985.1 uncultured Planctomycetia bacterium
AGGGGGGGACGGGAGGGGGGGATTTCAAGAGACAGCCGCAAGCCGAGCTGTCCGAGTTCACCTGAACCCTTACGACTCTTGTCTGAGAGGCGCTGGCCCGAAATCTTACGTACATACCTCATAGGTCTTTCGCTGTCTTGACCACGAACGAAAACAACATTCTACGAATCTTCCACGCCTATATATTGTACACCGGGGGCGCACCGTTTGGTCGCATTTCGTTTGGTCGCATTTTTACCTTATCCGCTCATAGGTCGGGCTTACGGGCCGCAGCTCCTTGCCCGTATCGAGGTTCTCTTTAGTCTCCTCGAAACGGGGCGGCGCCGTAAAGTTCTGGATCCGTATGTTCTTGGCGTCCTTGAAGCTCTCGACCCCGCGCCTCGCCTGCCCGGTTATATGCTCCACATCCCTGAAGTACCGGTCGGAAAGCACGTAGGCCGAGAGAAATGCATAGAGATTCGATCGCTTCTTGTTGACCGACTTGCTCTGGAAGAGCCAGCCGATGATCGGCAGGTCTCCCAGAAGCGGGATCTTATCCACCACACGGCCGTAGGTTTGGGTGGTAAGCCCTCCCACGACCAGAAGCTCTCCGTCCGGGACGGTCACCTTCCCTTGAACCAGGTTGGTGTTCTTATCCGGCAGGTTCCCTTGAATGGTCGCGGCCTCTGCAAACTGCGACACCTCGAGCTCAAGGTCAAGCAGCACGGCGTTCCGGCTTATCGTCGGTGTGATGGCAAGCCGCACGCCTGCATCCTCGCCGGTCGGCCGCGTGGTCGAAGCGTTTACGTTCAGGACCTCGGTTGTGAGGATATAAGTTGTGCGCGTGATGTTGATCTCGTTCCGCTCGTTGTCGTCGGCGAGAATGAACGGAGTTGCAACGATCTGCGATTCGTTATCGTTCTTGAAGAATCTGATAAGCGCGGGGATCCGACCTTTGTGGGAAACAGCGCCCAGAAGTCCACTTGCAGGAGCAGTCTCCAAGAACACCCTGTCGAAGGTGTCGGGAAGGCCGGTGGCGTCAAGCGCCGAAAGCCCGAAAGCCGTCATGGCCGCGGCTCTAAGCGCCCGGTCATCGAGGTTTCCGGCCAGAAGCTCGATCGTGTAATTGAGATCGCTCTCTTCGGCCACCTGTACCAGAGCGGCCTCAAGGAAAACCTGATTCCGCTTCCGGTCGATCCCGTTCAAGATGTAAATGATCTCGTCATAGACATCAGGGTCCGCTTGAATGAGCAGGCTGTTTGTCTGTTCGTGCGGAACGATCCTTGCGATTTCACCGCCGTACGACCGCGGACCGGTCATTCTGCTCGTGCTTGTTGTAGGAGTTGTGCCGGTCGTGGACGTACGGCTCAAAGGCGAGCGGGTTGTAGAGCGCCTTACACCCGAAGTACGGCCGCGCAGGCCACCCATACGGCCCGTACCTTCAATGAGCTCAACAAGAACCGCGGCGACATCGGCAGCCGTCAGGTATTTAACCTGATATATGTGAGTGCGCCTGCGTACGTTCGTGACCTCGGTGTCAAGCTCCTCAACAAGAGTGCGCACAAGCTCAAGCTCATACTCTGAAGTGGTTACCACAACGATCCTTTGAGTGCGTTCGTCAGGTACAAGAAGCGTTTCAGCCCCGTACGCAGAGCCGTAGCCGCCGTAACGCGAACGGAGAAAGGAAGAGGACCGCGAGAAACTCGAACTTGTGGTCCTTCGTATGGTTGAAGAGCTTGTCCTTGTGCCCGGGCCGGCCCTCTCTTCGGCCACACCGCGCAACACTTCTTCTATCACGCGTACCAGGTTCGCGACGTCGGCTTCGCGCACATCGAGGATCTCGATTATCTGCTCCTCTTCCGGCAAAGGCACATCGACGCGCCGGATAATCTCCTTTATGTACTCCAGGAGCCCGTATTTCGCCTTGAGGATAAGCGTATTGGTACGCTTGACCTCGATCATTGCGTAGCCGCCGCTTGTGCTTGTGACCTTCCCGGTCGTGGGGCCGCCCAAGACGCCCTGAAGGACCTGCCGCACGTCTTCGATCTCTGCATGCTTAAGCGGCACTACGATCGTTGCGACCTGGTCGCGACGCAACTCAACGGCCGCTTCCCCGACTGTGTCCAATTCAACGATCGGTGTGGGGTGGACCTCCCGGCCCCGGCCTGCTGTGGTCGGCCGCCCGATCGCCGTTCCTCCTCCGACCTCGATCACATATGTGTCGTCAGGGAGTTTCCGCTCAGTAACCGTATAGCCGTTTATCTCCAAGATCGCCTTAACGACCTCGTATGTGACATTGGTCAGGTCTGCGGCCATAAGGAGCTGGGGATCTGTTTTCAGGAGCGCCGAGTCGTAAAGCACGGGCACCCCCTTGTAGGCGGCTATGAAACCGAGAAACTCTTTGAGCGGAATAACCCCCTTGCTTATGGTCCCGGCCTTCTTGCCTTCACCCGGCTCAATACGGCCCTTTGGAGGAGAGGAGGGCTTCTCTGCGGTTTTCTCAGTGCCTGCTGCAGCAGGTGCGGCTCCCGCACCTGGCGCTGGGGCAGCAGGCGCTCCCTGGGGTGCCTGGGCCTTCTGAGCCCCGGGGCCTGCCGGCTGAGCCGGTTTGGGAGCTGCAGGAAGAGCCGCGCCCTTTGTCTGCCGCGGAGAAGGCGCAGCCGGCTTGGAAGGCGCCGTGGCGGGAGTCTCCGGTTGCGCAGGGGCCGCCTGGGTTTTCTCAGCAGCCGAGGTATCGGCTTTGGGAGCTCCGGCTTCAGTCTTCTTGCCGGCCGAAGTCGTTCCGCTTGGCTTTATGCGGCCTTTTACCGGACTGAGGCCTCCCTTGTCGGCTGCAGCCGGAGCTTTGCTCCAATTACCCCGCTTGATGAGGTTCGGCGGTGCCGCCGAGGTGTTCCGCAAGAGAGCGGAGGAGAGAATCAAGACCAGCAAAACAAGTACACAGCGTTTTTCCAGCACCACGACCGATACTCCTTCGTAAGGTGCTTCCGAGCATCCTCAACTACAGTGTCCCGAAGTGGTGGAAGCAAAATGCGGGCCGAGCCGGCCGTCCCCCAGTGTCTCGAACGGAAAGGGAGCCCGGTTAAGAAGAAAACCCGGCAGGCGGCCTTTTCCCAGGGTTTACAGGGACGTGAGTCCCTTCCCGCACGGCTTTCATGCCCCCCAAACAGCCCCAAAGGGGGCTCCCCGGGCCCCTGTGTGTGCGGCGATACAACAGACAAGGTGTACTAAAATGATACACAAGCCGGGTCTCCCCAAGCCCCGGCCTACTCTTCCTTTGAAGGCCCGGGCACCTCGCCCTGGGGGTTTATCTCTTTAAGCAACGTGAGAATGGTCCTCCAGTCTTTGCTGCCGCATGCCACCACCAGCGTATTGGTCTTGCGGTAGGGCACAAAGACCACCCTTCTTCGCACCGCTGTGGGAAGCCTCCTCAGCAGCTTTTTGTACGCGTCATGAACGAACATGCCCACGCAGCGATAAAGGTGATAGAGCCGCTCCCTGCGCGGAGGCTTGTCGCTTGATCGGACTTTTTCCTTTGCTTTTCGCACCGCCTCTTCTGATTTTCCGCTCAGGATGATCTTTCCCGTGCGCGGGTCGACAAGAATCCGAATCCCAGGGGGAAGGTGATCCTTGAGGCGCGAGACGAGGTCCTCGGGCTTAACGTGTTTGGGGCTGTAAAAGGCGAACGAGCGGTGCGGAACGGGCTTGGGAGGAGGACTCGGTGAAAGTGAAGCGAAAAACGCCTCACCGCCCCTCTCATCCCTTACCGGGTGCAGGTAGATTCCATGCGCGCGCAGAATCAAGATCAAAAGATCGAAAGTGAGCTGATCCTCCCTGCGTATCCGGCAGGTGACAAGCAGCGTGTCGAGCTTGGGCTCCACCCGCCGCACCTCCTTGCCCGAAAGGCGCTCGATATCAGCAAAAAAACGCTCAGCGACCATGGTTTCGGGAAGCAGAGCGCGCGGCACGGGGCCCCGCAACAGAGCAACGCACAAAGCGAAGTAAACCATGTTTCAGTGTCCCGGCGCCTTCTCGGTGAATTTCCGGCGCTCTATCAACTCCCGCTGCTTTTCTCCTTCAGCATGCCGTAACTTCTCAGACGCGCGTAAAGCGTACCGCGCTCGATGCCAAGGATCTCTGCGGCACGCTTCTTGTTGCCTTTCGTCCACTTCAGAACACGCAAAATGTGTTCCCGTTCGACCTCAGCAAGGGATCTCGGCTTCCAGCTCTCAGCTTCAGCAGCCTCCAGCTGCTGCGCACGCCCGAAGTCCACAAGCCGCAGGTCATCAGCATGAATCTCTTCGCCCCTGCTCATAATGACCGCATTCTCGATTACGTTCTTAAGCTGCCTGACGTTACCGGGCCAAGAGTAGGAAAGAAGTGCATCTTTGGCATCGGGTGCAAGGCGCAGGCGTTTGCCGCCGGGACCGCGGACGTTCTCCAGGAAGTATTCGGCAAGGAGAAGAATGTCATCAGGCCGCTCCCTGAGAGGCGGGATCTCTATATGGAGCACGTCAAGCCGCCAGTAGAGATCCTCGCGAAACCTCCCCTCTGAAACCGCCTTGCGCAAATCCTGATTGGTTGCAGCAAGAATGCGTACATCCACTGAGATCGACTCTGTTCCGCCCACCCGTTCAAAGCGTTTTTCCTCTATCAGACGCAGAACTTTCGCCTGGCAGGCCGGGGAAAGTTCCGCTACCTCGTCAAGAAAAACGGTTCCGCCGTCTGCGACCTCGAAATGCCCCAACTTGCGCGAGGTTGCTCCTGTAAAAGCTCCTTTTTCGTGGCCGAAAAGTTCGCTTTCAAGAAGATTCTCAGGAATCGCCGCGCAATTAAGCTGCACGAAAGGCTTACCCGCCCTCGGGCTTGCGTAATGGATTGCAGAGGCAACAAGCTCTTTCCCGGTCCCTGTTTCACCCCTTATGAGAACCGTGGCGTCGGTTGGAGCAGCCCGTGCTATGAACTCCAAAACTTCAGAGATCGCTTTGGAGGTGCCGACGATACGGTGACTGGATCGGATCTGCTCGATAAGCACACGCCGTTCCTCTGCGAGCCTCTCTTCCTCAAGAAGATGGCCCAGAAGCAGCGCAACTTGGTTGGAAGCCGCTGAAACCGCAAAAAGATCTTCTTCTCCGAAAGAGCCCTCCTGCTTGGCGAAGTAAAGGGCTCCGAGGATTTCACCTGCACTTCTCAACGGCGCCGCGACAACAGCTTGTACTTTGGCGCGCCGTATGCTTTCACTGACCTCTGGGGGTTCCTCTGAACTTACACCTGCATAAAGCACGCTCTCTTCCCCCTCAAGAAGCCGGGAGAGGAGCGTTTTGCTGAATGCGTGCCTCCCTGGAGCTCCTGTGCGCGCAATGATTTTCCAAGAGTTCTTGCTTCGCAGAAGCCCCACACCCCAATGGGCTGAAAGAACGGGTAGAAGCTCAGAGATAGTCAGATGAAGGAGTTCCCGGCTGGATCGGACACCGTCGACCCTTCGCCCCAACGAGGCGAGAACCGACAACCTGGACCTCAAACCGGCTGCTTCTTCCGAAGGCACGCTATCAGGCGAATAACGGTACCGGCGCAGGATCGTTGTATTGAATTCCTCTCCGCGGGCCTCTTCAGGCTCAAGCTCAAACCGTATCTCCGTGTCCCCCACTCCTATGATGTCGCCGTCCGCAAGGGGGGCGCGTTCCACAGGGTCATCGTTGAGATAGGTCTTGTTCCGGCTGCCCAAGTCCGCAAGCACCCACCGGTCTCCCTCCCTGCGGATCTCGCAGTGGCGGCGCGATACAGTGCGGTCACCCAGAGCGAGTTCACACTCAGGATCGCGGCCTATGGCGATACGATCCCCTTGCAAGTTGATCGCGCGGCCTTTGTCCGGCCCTTGCACAACAACAATCTGCGCCATTCGCTCTTTCCCTCTTTCAAAGGGCGCGCCAAAGCTCACTACCCCGCACCCACGATCCCACGACGGCCTCAAGCAGGCTGCCCTCCAGTTCAACCCCGCGCACTATGCAGGTGTATCCCGCACGCGGGTAAGGGGCGGCCTTAAAGCGCAAGGCACCTTCATCCCACCTTTGGCCCGCTGGAAGAAGTGGGAGTTCCACTGTGTAAGCGCCCACCTTCACTCCGTCGGTGCTGCGCTGCAAGGTGAAGCTGACCGTTCGGGCATTCTCCCGGAACCGAACGATCGCGTCCATACCGGATCCCCAAGCTCCGCCCGAAGAAGCGACAAGCGGCCAGCGCTTCTCAAGGACAACCCGGCCCGCAAGATAGACCCGCACGACCAGGCCTTCGCGGGGCGAGCGAAGTGAAACCTCAACGCTCCTGTAGGCCTCCTCCGGGTGGCCGAAGCCGAAACACAAGTGAACCCGAGAACCGTGCAGGACGCGAAGTTCCAGTATCCTGCCCTCAACAAGCCTCATGGGCGGAAAGACGACGTTGTAAATCCTGTCGGCGAACTGAAGGCCTCTGCCCGGAACAGGATCAGGCAAAGGTCCGGGCCCCGAACCCACACGATCGGCCTTAAGAAGCTGCGCAAGCGAAAGCCCGCGCGCAGCCGCTTCGGAGAAATCAATGGCAAGAGTTCCGTCGCTCCGCCGCACAGCTGCAAGCGCGCCGAGCGGCGGAGAGCTCTTTGCAAGCAAAAGACCTAAAACAACAACTGAAGCAAGCAGAATCGCTGCAAGACCCGCCAGAGCGTAGGGCAGGAGCTTCCGGCGGCGGAGCGCGCGGCCGAGGGCCCGAATGACTTCGTCTACAGTAGCGTAACGCTCGGCCGGATCAGCTTTGACCATGCGGTCGACCACAGAGGCGATGCTTTTCGGTACAGCCCGCCTGCGCTCGCGTACCGGAGGCGGGCTTTGACCTGCAAGCTTCCGCGCGATAACCGACTTGGAGTCGCCCCGGCCGAAAGGCGGCTCTCCGGTAAGCATGTGGTAGAGAGTCGCACCGAGGCCGTAAATGTCGGTGCGCTGATCCACCGCGTCGCCCCGGATCTGCTCAGGCGCCATATACGGGGCGGTTCCTGCTATTACACCTTCGTCCGCCGGACGCGCCGCCGGGCACGCAAGACCGAAATCAACGATCTTCGCCCGGCCTTCCTGGTCAAGAAGAATGTTTGAGGGGGTTATATCCCGGTGGATCACGGAAGCTGCATGCAAAGCCCGGAGGCCCTGGGCCGCCTGAAGCACAATGGCGCATGCTTTCTCGATCTGTAGAGGCTTCCCTTCCCGAAGCAGATCCGCAACCGAGCCTCCCCGAACGTATTCCATGGTAAAAAAGGGCTCCCCGGCGGGCTCCACCGAGTAGATCTGCACCACGTTGGGGTGGGAAATCCGGGCGACGGCTCTTGCTTCAGCAAGAAAGCGATCCCTGCTCTCTTTGTCCCCCACAAGCTCCCGGCGCAGGACCTTTACAGCCACGAGGCGGTCCAAGGCAGGGTCGCTGCAAAGGTACACCGTTCCCATACCGCCCTGGCCCAGACGGACCTCCACCTTGAAAGGACCTATTCTGCGGGTTCGTTCCCGCTGCATGCGCTCCGTCGGGTCAAGCGACGGCTTGGGTACCTTGTTACTGCGTTCGTCCACTTCGATCGTCCCTACCTCCCCCGGGTTTTCACCGGAGCGGCGTTGTACCGCAGACTACCGGGACGTACCATGTGACGCAATCGTAAATCCTACAATCCAAAGGCCGGGACGCACGGCCCGAAGCCCTGGGAGGCCTTTTTCTATTATCGGTCCCGGACCGGGTGTGGGCCACGATCGACTGTCCTCGCGCTTCGGCCTTCAGACTGGCGAAAGGAGGTTGCCCGTGAACAGGAAGAACGGCGGAAAAAAATACAGCCCCCTTCCGGTATTGAACGGCTATTCGATCTGCTCGCTTGAAATCGACCAGGAGGGGAACCTCACCGTGACCTTCGATCTGCCGGTGCGGCAGGAAAGTAAGCATTATGAGATCATCCGGCAGGCAAGCCGCACCTTCGATGTCTACCAGTGTCCCGAGCTGGAGCGCCATGTGCGCGCTTTGTTTCGTGCGGTGCGCAGGCGGCTCCTGCGCCAGCCTGATCCCGATATGGCCGAAGCCGACTGCGAGAAGTGCCGGGATGCGCCCTGCTGCCGGAAGTACAACGTGCTGCTTACAGACGAGGACATAGACCGGCTCAGGGGGCGTCTTTCCCGCCGGGCCTTTATCGCCCGGTACACGGATCCGGCGGTCGATTGGAGCGGCGACTACCGTTACCAGCTCAAGAGTGACTCTGATGAAGTCGGGGAGAAATGCATTTTCTTGAAAAGAGACCGCAAGGGGAGGATGCGCTGCAGCGTCTATGAAAAGCGGCCCGCCATATGCCGGAATTTTGACGTTGCGGTGTGCCCCGACTTCACCCCGCTCAAAGAAGATCGGAAGCCGAGCGCGAAACCCGTTTCATGACGCGCACAGCGGGCTTTTTACTTCCCGCGCTGCTTGCGCCGCTTTCGTCGTGCAAGACGCTTCTTGCGTCCCATCTTGCGGCGACCGCGGTGCTTCTTGCGCATGCGCACTACCTCCTTCCGGAAACAGCAACTTAACACACTCGCTGCCTGCACGTTTCCCGGCGGCCTGAAGCCGCCCTTGATTCCCACGGCACCTATCCTATCATACACGCGGGCGATCCTCCAGAGTGGAGAGTGCCTTCAGCGCGAGGCTTCGGCACAGGGGGACGGCGGCAATGAATGCTATCCGAACCGCTTACATCGTCTTTGACATCGAAACCATTCCCGACGGAAAGCTCCTAAGCGAAGTCCTTTACCCCGGCGAGGACATCGCTGAGGAGGAAGCCATTGCGAGGCAAGAGCAGGAAGTGCTTGAACGCACAGGCGGCCGCTCCTCCTTTGTACCGCTAGCCTTTCACCTGCCGGTTGCCGTGGCCGTCGCCCGGGTGGACGGAAACTTCCGCCTGCAGAAACTTGCGATTCTCGATGAACCTCAGTACCGCACCGAGCGAATGGTGGAACTTTTCTGGAAAGGCCTTGATGCGTATCCGGACGCGGTCCTTGTAGACTTCGGGGGCAGAACCTTCGACCTGCCCGTACTTGAACTCGCGGCGTTCAGGTTCGGGATCAGCGTACCTTCGTATTTTTCCGCAAGCACGGGGCGCTCTTACCGGAAGCGGTTCAGCAACCAGCATTTGGACCTGCTTGACTGGTTTACGAATTTCGGGGCCTCGCAGTTGCGCGGCGGGCTTGATCTTCTCGCCAAGCTCATAGGAAAGCCGGGCAAGCTTGAAATACGAGGCGAGCAGGTTATGAAGCTCTGGCATGAAGGGCGGAAAGATCTGGTGGGTGCTTACTGCCTCTGCGATGTGCTCGATACGTACTTCGTTTTCCTCAGGACCCGGGTGCTTACAGGTGAGATCTCCCTCCAGGAAGAGCAGGCCCTGACTGAAGAAGCCAAACAGGTGATCGAGGAGGCCGCGTTCGAGCACCCGCACGTTGAGAACTACCTCAAGCAGCTCTATTCGGAGAAGGCCGAGCAAGTGCAGGAAGAGAAGGCCGCAGAGGAATGAAGCTTGTGCCTGCAGAAGGCCTTTTTTGCTCTTACCTCACAGCACTTGCATTCCAGCAGAAGGCCGTTGAAGAGAGGATCGCCGATAAGTGCAGCGACATGCTCCTGCTTGTTGAGCACGAGCCTGTAGTGACTCTGGGGTCCACGGCGGATCGAAAGCACCTGCTTCTGCCCCGGCAGGAGTACGCCCGGCGCGGAATCCGGCTGATCGAGACCGACCGCGGAG
>CAZGYL010000160.1:0-1759 GCA_964529985.1 uncultured Planctomycetia bacterium
AAAAAGGCGCTTGCAGCCGGAAATCTCGGCTGCAAGCGCCACTTCCCCGTTGGAGGGGAGGCTGCAACGTGAGGCCGCCTGCGGGCCTTAAGGCTCAGGCTACTCGCACGGTGCGAAACTTTCGCAATCCAAGGGATCCTCTGTGGGATCCTCGCCGCAGGCCGGGAAAGGCGGCGGCAAATCGCCCGCACCCCCGAAAAGGTGCGCCAGAGTGGATATCGCATCGCCTATATCCACTCCGCCGTCGTCGTTGGCATCAGCTGCGTCCATGCAAGGCGGAAGCTCCCCTCCTCCAAACAGATAACTCAGGGTGTAAATCGCATCCGCGATGTCAATGCCGCCGCTTGCGTTCGAATCACCGCGGACAAACTGCGGGGCCGTAACCGCACCTGCCATAAGCCAGGAGATTATCTCGGCTGCAACCTGCCCTTTCGGATCTTGTTGATCAGCGGTCTGGAAAGCCGGTATGAGGCGCCCTCGGTTCCCATCTCGCACAATGATCGGATCGGCAAGCGAGCCGTCTGCATTCTGCGCGAGCACGGCTTCAACAAACCACTGCCCGGCGAGCTCATAAACGTGGAACGGACGATCTGAGAGGAAATCGGTCAAGCTTGGAGCGATCTTGCTCCCCTCGTAGGTTACGCTCATAGGCGTGTTGTCGCCCCACATGGTGATCCCGGTAATGTCCATCATGTTCTCCAGACCGCCCGTGTCGTTAGACGGGGTCGATTTGAAAAACATGTAATCCGCGTGGTTGATTATGGCATCGCCGTCTGTGGATTCGATAAAGAGCTCGGCGATCGAACCGTCGGGCTGGCTGTTTCCGCCGGGATAAATTGAAGGCGGGAGGTAACCGTAGAGGACCAAGACATCGAGCTGGCCGTTTCCGGTTGCATCCTGCACCCACTGTGCCAGTGCGGCCTCATCGTCGGTACTTGTGAACCAAACATTCGGTATGCCCGCGTCATTAAGCGCATCAACGCATATCTGGGCTTCGGCGTCGGCAAGAGCTTTTGTGATCCACGAGGTTGCGCCTGTATAGATCGCAACCTGCCCCGGCGCAACAGAAGCGCCCTGAAGTACCGTGATCTCAAGCTGACCGGCGGCCAAACCTTCAGCGCTTGCAGTAAGGACAACCGATCCGGCTTGAGTATCCCTGTAGTATACGGTCAGAGGTTCGGTTTGGCCGGCGGGAATCGTAACCGAGGTGACCGTCCCGTCGTAATTCCCGTCCCATACGGTATCGAAAGCACCGGAGGCCGAATCGCTTGCAAGCGTAATCGTCACCTCCTGCGCAGAAGGCGTGCGGATTCCTGCCTCATCGGCAAGACTCACCTCAAGCTTCAAGGGCGTACGGGTCACCGTTACTGTGGGCCCCGTTATGACTGCGCGCGTAGGCAGGAGCTCCTTACCCATCAGGTAAGCGATTATCTCTGCAGCCACCGCCCCTTTAGGATCAGCCTGTTGGTTTGTCTGATACACCGGTATGAGACGGCCCAGGTCTCCGTCACGGAGGATGACAGGATCAGCCTGCGTCCCGTCTTCACTCTCAGCAAGCACCACCTCAGCAAGCCAATTCCCTGCAAGCTGATCCAGGTGAAACGGCCTGTCGCTCAGGAAATCTCTTAAGCTCGGCGCAATGGCCTTCCCTTCGTCGGTTACTTTCATGGGGGTGTTGTCGGTGCCGAAAACGATCCCCGGGATGTCCATCATGTTCTGCAGGCCGCCGGGCCCGTTGCGCCCCTGGCCGTAGAACATC
>CAZGYL010000160.1:1769-2412 GCA_964529985.1 uncultured Planctomycetia bacterium
CATGGTTCATGATCACATCGCCGTCTGTGGACTCAATAAAGAGCTCGGCGATTGAACCGTCGGGCTGCGCATTTCCGCTGGGATAGATTGAATCCGGGAAGTCTCCGTACAGGATCAAGACATCAAGTTGGCCGTTATTGGTCTTTGAGGTGACCCATGTTGCAAGGTCGGCTTTCTGATCCTGGCTTGCAAAAATCGTGCAGTCGATGCCTACAGCCGCCAAGCGGTCTTTCGTGATCTGCGCCTGAGCGTCTGCATCGTCTTTTGAGATCCACCAGACATCACCTGTGTACATTGCAACTTCACCCGGAGGAGCAAAACTCCGCTCGAAAATCTTCACATCCAAGGTTCCCTCTTGCAGGCCTTCCGCTGTTGCGGTCAGTGTGGGCGTGCCGCCTGCTGTGTCCTTGTAGTAAATCTCAACCGAGTCCTGGTGCTCCGGCACGGTAACCGAGGTGACAGAGCCGTCAAAAGCGCCGTCCGGTGCGACATCGAAAGCCCCTGTTGCAGAACTGCTCTGTAGATTCACCACAGTGGGCGTATCCTTTTCTGCAGTCGGGCTTCCGATCAAATCTTGTATCTGGACGGTAAGCTTAACAGGCTCCCCTACAAGGCCTACAGCCCTGCCGAGCAAGGCCAATTT
>CAZGYL010000160.1:2422-9729 GCA_964529985.1 uncultured Planctomycetia bacterium
CCGTAAAGCCAAGCTATGATCTCGGCTGCAACCGCTCCCTTAGGATCGTCTTGCGTCGCCGTTTGGAAAGCGATTCCGAGCCGGCCGCGGTTTCCGTCCCGCACAATTACAGGGTCAGCCCTCGTTCCGCTTGTATCCACAGCAAGTGCAGCTTCCACAAACCACTGGCCTGAGAGCTCGTTGATATGGAAAGGACGGTCTGTGAGGAAATCACTCAGGCTAGGTGCAATTTCACGTCCCACGTCGGTTACCGCAACAGGCGTATTGTCCCCCCACATGCTTATGCCGGCGATATCCATGATATTCTGGAGGCCTCCCACCTCGTTGTTGCCCCCGGCGCAAACGTAGAACATGTAATCGCCGTGGTTGAGGATGAGGTCGCCGTCAGTCGACTCGATGAAGCTTTCAGCAACCGAGCCGTCCGGCTGGCCGTTTGAGCAAGGATAGAGTGTAGGCGGGCAGTACCCGTAAAGAACCAGCACATCCACTTTTCCGTTACCTGTAGCCGCCACGACCCAATCCCTGAGTGCGTCTTCGTCACCAGGGTCCTGGAACCATTGCGTGGAGATTCCCAAGATCGAAAGCTTGTCGATACAGATCTGGGCCTGCACGGCGGCGGCCCCTTCGTCGATCCAACCTACTCTGCCTGTAAATACAGCGACTTCGCCTGGAGCACCGGACTGATCCTCCAACACCTCCACGTTGAGCTCGCCTTGAGAAAGCGCCCCGCCCGCGTCGGAGGCGGTCAACGTGACTGTCCCCGCCGCAGTATCTTTGTAATAGACGGTAGCTGTGGATTGGCCCGCAGGTATCGTCACCGAAGTCAGCGACCCGTCGTAAGCTCCCAGCCAAACAGTATCAAAAGCGCCGGTTCCCGTACTTGTGGCGAGGTTAACTGTAACGTCCGTCTTGGCAGGCGTGGACACTCCCGTTGCATCAACCAATGCAATCGAGAGCTTAACGGGCGTACCGGTTACGGTTATTCCGTGGCCTGATATCGTGACTTGATTCGGGACCAACTCAACACCCATAAGGTAGGCAATGATCTCAGCTGCCACCGCGCCCTTCGGGTCATTCTGCGAGTTTGTCATAAAGGCGGGAATGATCCGGCCGAGCTCGCCGTCACGCACAATGCAGGGGTCGGCCCTCGTGCCGTCGGCATTTTGAGCGAAAATCACCTCAGGGAACCAATCCCCACCAAGCTGATTGATCGCAAGAGGCCTGTCGCTGAGAAAATTGGAGAGGTTCGGGGTGATCTCCTTGCCTTCATCGGTAACGATCATGGGAGTGTTGTCCCCGCCCATGCCGATACCCGGGATATCCATGATGTTCTGCAGGCCCCCGGGCCCGTTGTTCGGGCTTCCGGGGCTTGAAACGTAGAACATCCAATCCCCGTGGTTCATAATCGCATCGCCGTCGGTTGTTTCGATGAAAAGCTCGAGCACGGAATCATCCGGCTGAGCGTTTCCTGCGGGGTAAAGGCTGGTGGGCGTGCGCCCGTAGAGGACCAACACATCCAGTTCGCCGTTTCCGGTCTTGTTCTTCACCCAAGTCTGCAGCGGGCCTCCTTCAGCCTCATCTGCAGGATCCGAAAACCACGTAACCGTAATGCCGGCGGCTGTAAGCCTGCTTGCGCAGATCTGGGCCTGCGCGTCGGCCATTTCCTTGCTCATCCAGTTTACATTGCCCGTGTAAAGCGCGACCTCACCTGCACTGATCGAGCTTGGGCAAACGAGAAGCAACAACAAGACGGCTACTACAACTGCGTAAACTCTCATGGTACGTCCTCCTTTCAGACCCTAAAGCCCATTTCCTTTCAACAATCCCGTTCCTCGCAGGTTCCTCCACAGTCGATTTACAAATCGGCGCCCTACTGCGGCGAGCAAGGCGGGAAGCTCTGGCAGTCCAGACCATCCCCTGTCGGATCCGTACCGCAAACTCCGAAAGGCGCCGGCAGATTTCCTTCTCCACCGAAGAGGTGACCCAAAGTAGCTATGGCATCGGCGATGTTGATGGCCCCGTCATCGTTTGCGTCCCCTGCATCGCGGCACGGCGGCGGTTCTTCTCCGCCGAAGAGGAAACCGAGCACGTAAATGGCGTCTGCGATGTTAACCGTGCCGTCGGCATTGGAATCTCCGCGCATGAACCGCGGTTCGCCGCCTGCCGAGGGCATGAGCCAGCTTATGATTTCAGCTGCAACCGCGCCCTTCGGATCGTTCTGTGCGTTTGCCTGGAAAACAGGAATGAGTCTGCCGCGGTTGCCGTCACGCACAATGCACGGATCCGAGAGCGTTCCGCTCGAATCTATAGCAAGCGCCGCCTCCAGGAACCAATCGCCGGTAAGCTCTCCAAGGTGGAACGGCCGATCAGAGAAGAAATCCTGCAGGCTGGGTGCAATCTTGCTCCCTTCGTAGGTCACCGTCATAGCGGTGTCATCACCCCACATTGAAATGCCCGGAATGTCCATGATGTTCTGCAACCCGGCGACGTCGTTATTTGTGCTTGAGACAAAAAACATGTAATCGGCGTGGTTCATTATCGCATCGCCGTCCGTTGATTCGATGAAAAGCTCGGCGATCGATCCGTCGGGGCTTCCGTTTCCTGCAGGATAAATGGAATCGGGCACATACCCGTAGAGCACAAGCACATCAAGTTGGCCGTTGTCAGTTGCCGCAGCAACCCAATCCGCAAGATCAAGATCCTCGGCTGTTGTCCTGAACCAGGTGTTCGGGATCCCCTGGTCATCCAGCGCTTGCACGCAAATTTGAGCCTGCGCCTCGGCTGCAGCCTGATCGATCCAATTCACAGCGCCCGTGTAAATCGCTACTTCACCCTGCGAGACCGGCTGATCTTGCAGCACACGCACCTGCAACTGCGCGGCGGTAACGCCGGGTGCTGTAGCTGAAATCGTCACTTCTACAGGCAACTCGCTCTTGTAGTACAGAACTGCGGAAGTCTCACCTGCAGGCACCGTTATTGAAGCAACCGATCCGTCGTAGGCGCCATCCCAAACGGTGTCAAATGCACCGGCCGCAGGATTTGTCTCAAGGGTAACTGTAGTCGCCTCAGGGAAGGGGATCACAAAGCCCGCCTCGTCAAAAAGCCTCAGCGTAAGCCTCAGTGGAGTCCCTGTCACCGTCACTGAGGAACCTTGCAGGTTGAGAGAAGGCTGCATAGGCTGAAGCTCTTTGTCCATCAGGTACGCTATGATCTCCGCTGCAACCGCTCCCTTCGGATCGTTCTGAGCGTTTGTCTGGAAAACTGGAATGAGTCTGCCGCGGTTGCCGTCACGCACAATGACCGGATCGGCCTGCGTTCCATCCGCGCTTTGAGCCAGGATTACCTCCGGGAGCCAATCACCCTGGAGCATGTTGAGAAGCATCGGACGGTCGCTGAGGAAGTCCTCAAGGTGCGGTGCTATCTGCTTACCTTCCTCGGTCACAAACATCGGGGTATCGTCTGCACCGAAAACGATATCCGGTATATCCATTATGTTCTGCAAGCCGCCGGGCCCGTTGCGGCCGTTGTCGTAGAACATCCAATCCGCATGGTTAAGCACTGCATCGCCGTCCTCAGACTCTATAAAGAGCTCTACAATGGAGCCGTCGGGCTGCTCCAAATTGCCGGCATAGAGCTCAGCGGGAAGCATGCCGAAAAGAATCAGCACATCAACGTGGCCGTTGTCCGTTGCGTCCTCAACCCAGTTGGCAAGATCCGCCGCTTCGGCACTGCTTGAGAATATCGTGGTTGGTATTCCGGCGGCCTCAAGCCGGCGCGCGCAGATCTGCGCCTGCGCGTCGGCCTCGGCCTTTGTAATCCACCATGTGCTGCCCGTGTAGATGGCAACTTCCCCGGGCTCACTCGGTGTGACCTCGAAAATGGTAAGCTGAAGCGTTCCATCGGTAACACCTGCAAGCTTAGCTGTTATAACGGGGGTGCCGCCTGCCGTGTCCCTGTAGAAGAACTCCGCCGAAGATTCACCCGCCGGGATCGTAACAGAGGTTACGCTCCCGTCGAATGATCCTGTAGCCGAGATATCGAAGGCGCCTGTTGCGGAACTCGACAAAAGGTTGATTGTGGTCGGCGAATCAACGAAGACGGGGTTGCCGATGACACCCTTCACCTCAACGGTGAGCCTGACCGGCCTTCCTGTAAGTCCCACCGCTCTTCCTGAGATTTCAAGGTGATCAGGGATCGAGATGTCGAATCCGTACAGCCAGGCGATGATCTCAGCGGCTATAAGCCCCTTGGGATCGTTTTGAGCGGCGGTCTGGAACGCTATAGCCAGGCGGCCGCGGTTTCCATCTCGTACGATTACAGGATCAGCCCGCGTGCCGGTTGCATCCAGTCCCAGCGCCGCTTCAACGAACCACTGGTCTGTCAGCTCATCGATGTGGAAAGGACGGTCGGAGAGGAAAGGCATCAAACTCGGTGCGATCTTTCTCCCTTCAGCAGTGGGGGTCATGGGGGTATTGTCTCCCCACATGGTTATAACAGGGTTATCCATAATGTTCTGGAGCCCTGCCGCTGCGTTGTTGGTGCTTGAGACGTAAAACATATAATCAGCATGGTTGAGGATCATGTCTCCGTCGGTCGACTCGATAAAAAGCTCTGCAACTGAGTCGTCTGGAGAAGTATTCCCCGCAGGATAAATCGTATCCGGCAAGTAGCCGTAAAGAATAAGGATGTCCAGTTTCCCGTTATCGGTGGCAGCAGATACCCAATCCGCCAGGTCCACGGCCTCAGCAGGACTGCGGAACCAAACGTAATCGGTTATTCCAAGCGCTTCGAGCGCATCAACGCACGCTTGCGCTTCCGCCTCGGCTGCTGCAGGATCTATCCAGTTGACGTTTCCGGTGTAGATTGCGATCTCACCGGGTTCACCGCTTAGGTCTTCAAGCACCTGCAAATCAAATTGCGCCGCCTCAAAGCCGCCGCCTGAGGCCGAAAGAGTAACAGTTCCTGCAGAGGTGTCTTTGTAGTACAGAGTCGTACGGAGAGCTCCTGCAGGGATTTGTACCGAAGTAATCGATCCGTCGTAGCTTCCCGCCCACTGGGTATCAAAAGCGCCTGTCCCCGAAGTGGTGCTTAAGTTTACGGTAACCGCATTCGGGCTTGGTGTCGGAATGCCGGCGTCGTCCCAGAGGCTGAGTGTCAGCTTAACACGGGTTCCGGCGACGGTTGTATCGAATCCAGAAAGCCCGATCTTTGTCGGCTGAAGCTGAAGTCCTAGAACATGCGCGATTATTTCCGCTGCAACTGCTCCTTTGGGATCGGCCTGAGAGTTTGTTTGGTACGCTATGATCAAGCGGCCGCGGTCGCCGTCACGCACAATACACGGATCAGCGCGCGTGCCCGTGCTGTCCTGGGCAAGCACGGCTTCTGCAAACCACTCTCCTGAAAGTTGATCCAGGTGGAAAGGACGGTCGGAAAGAAAATCACTCAGCGTAGGAGCGATCTTGCGCCCGTCATCGGTAACCGTCATAGGCGTATCGTCATCCCCCATGGTAATCCCCGGGATGTCCATAATGTTTTGAAGCGCGGTTGGGCCGTTTATCGGGTCTGAAACATAAAACATGTAGTCCGCTTGATTAAGCACTGCATCGCCGTCGGTTGACTCGATGAGATTCTCGATCGGAGATCCATCGGGCATTGTATTTCCGGCAGGATACAGGCTTGAGGGCAGAAAGCCGTAGAGAACAAGCACATCGACTTCGCCGTTGCCCGTTACCATTTCCACCCATTCGGCCAAAGCTACATCGTCGGCCGGAGTTGAGAAAATGACCACTTCGGAAACGCCCGCAGCTTGGAGCCTTGCTGAAAGAATCTCAGCCTGCGCTTGGGCGTCCTGCTGCGAAATCCAGTTTGTAGCCCCCGTGTAAATAGCAACCTGTCCGGCCTGAAGTAATGTCACGCAGAAAAGCGCACCGAGAGAAACCGCCAGTGTCTTTCTTGGAAGGCGCATGACCCACCTCCTCTTAGGACCCTGTGGAACGCAAGTACTGCAGAATCCTATTTTCGCCCACGTCTTTCAGGAAATCAAGTAGGCCCTACGCGCCACGGCGGCTCCACCCCGCCGAACCCCGCCGGAAATATAATGCTGCAACTGTACATCATGCCATGAATTGCGCGTAATTACGGCATTCTTTTGCTAAAAAGTCTATCACTATTGCCACTGTGAGGCGGGCACTCCACGTCCGGTCCCCTGTCGAGGTGCTCAGCGCCCTCACGCCGGTCAGCCGCACCAGGGCCGGGGGCGATTCTTCACATCTTCGCGGGCAAGGACCTTCTTTGCGATCATTACATCCTCAAGCACCTGGAAGTCGAACATGCCCACCGAGAGGAAATCCGCACCGTTCTTGAAGCAGAATTCAAAGGCTGAATTCGGGTGAATCGATCCGGCTGCAGGAAAGCGGAAGCCTGTATCTTCGAGGCTCTACTCTTCAACCCCGAGGTTTTTACCCTAAAATGTAAGGCATGAGATACAAGAACTTACTTGCCGTGTTTTGCCTTTCACTTGCACCTGGGATTTCTCCTGCAGCACTTTCCGTCCCTGAGAAAAGTTTCCTTCCTCCCGGAGAGCTCAATCTTAAGCTCAAAGCCCCGATCAGCAGGTGGGACGAGGCTGTGCCTTTAGGCAACGGTCTTTTGGGGGGCCTTCTCTGGGGCGAGGGAAACACGATCAGGCTGTCGCTTGACCGCGGCGATCTCTGGGATCTGCGCATACCCCGGGTCATGAAAAGCGACTCCTGGACGTGGGCGACGATTCAAAAGCTCGTGCAGGAGAAGAACAAGAAAAAGCTCGATGAACTCTTTGACCGCCCCTACAACCTGAAGTATCCGACCAAGCTTCCGGGAGGCAGGCTGGAGATAACCCTTCACCCTTCGCAGAGAGTCGCTTCTTTCACCCTTGATTTGGCCCGGGCGGTGGGAATCGCCGCCTTCCGGGACGGCGGGGAGCTCCGGGTGTTTTTCAACGCCCGGGAGCCTGTAGCTTTAATCCGTATTCCCGGGCCGCCGCCTCAAAGCTGGCGCTTGGTTCCACCGGCTGCAGTACGGCAACTCGGCTACAAGCCAGCCCGGACCGGCAGGGAAAACAGTACTGCATGGTTCCTTCAAGAGGCGGCACTTGGATTTTCTTATGCAGCCTGCGCAGGAGCGCGCCGCACCGGAGATTCAACACTTCTTGCTGTAACAATCGCTTCTTCAGCGGAGGGTGGCGACCCGGTGGCGGTGGGCCGAAAGCGGGTGCTTCGGGCCCTGGATTTCGGGTATGAGAAGGCTTTCGCCCGCCATATTGAGTACTG
>CAZGYL010000161.1:0-9672 GCA_964529985.1 uncultured Planctomycetia bacterium
GAGTCCGCCGGCCTGAGGGAGAATGATCCCAAAACGTAAGCTGGCTCAAGTTCGTGAAACACGGTGAAAGGCCGGGCCTGGATCAAGACCACGTTTCCCCCTTCTTTTGCTGCAGCTGCAATCGGAATGACACCGAATGACCGATCGAGCCACCAGCGCCCCTGCTGGGGCTTCACCGGTTTTCCGTTGCAGCTCACGCTGTAAAGATCCGGGCGCTCTAAAACGAAGCACAAATCCCCCGGCACAGGCCCTTCGATCACAAAGCGGTACGAGGCTTCAAAACCGCTTTCAGGAGGGAATTTCCGCCTGAGAATCTCATCTTTGAACTGTACGGCCCGTTCCCAAGGGTTGCCCTGGAAACCATGCTTACGGAATACAACCCGAGCTGCTTCGAAGAAGTAAACCCGCTCCTTCCGCTCGCCTCCTACGGACACATCCACGTAGTCCAGGACAAGAACGTTAGGATCCACCCGCTCGACAACCGGCGCTGCACTCAGCTGCACGCCGGCGCTCTCGGGTTTTTCATGTTGCGCGGGCCGGCCGTCTGATTTCAAAAGCAGAAGCAGGCTTCCGGCCTCAGGCAGGTCAAACGTAATTTTTGCGCTTTCTCCATCCAGAACAAGCGGATAGGGCCTCACGGCGCCGGTCAAGGGATCCCATTCCTCACCGCTTCTCACGCCTCTTGCATGCACAAGGCCAGCAGCGTGTCCGCCGAGGCTCGTGTTGACAAGAAAAACATATGAGTCTTCTCCCACTTGCCTTTGCATGTGGAAAAGAAGCCCCTTCCGTTTCGGGTCGCGCTCAATCCAAAAACCGGTCTTCTTCTGAATCGAGACAGCCTGCTTGAGAAGGTTTTCTCTCGAGACTGTGCGCCAATTGCGGTGCCGGGCCAAAGCACCGGGTTTGCCCGAAACGCAGCCGTCAAGCCGGGCGGGCGGATCGCCTTCGCTCAGCACGGTGCCGCCGGAATTCAAAAAAACTTCCAGGATCCTGAGTGTCGAGCTGTTTATGTTCTCAAAATACCGCGGGAGGATTACCGTGTCGTAAGCGGCTTTTCCGATCTTCAGCTTTCCGCCGCCGGCCGAGCCGTACTCGGCGATAATGTACTCGCAGCCGATATCGTACTGCACCTGCGCCGCTTCGAGCACAAGGAGAAGCTTCTGAAAGTCGTTCCCCAGCCGGTTAAGGACACCGGAGTCACCCTGGTACATCCAGGCGGTTGTCGTAGGCTCAAGCACGATGATCCGCTTGGCTTCCCTGCCCTGTGAGAGGACGACCGAAAGCCTCGCGAAATACAGTGCCAAAGTGTGGTACGCTTCCCACCAAGGTTCGTGGTATGAAAACGACTGCGGGTGATCGCGTTTGCGGGCCCCGCGGATGGTAATGTATGAGAGGTGCTGATCCAAAAAGTTCACCCCCAACGCGTAAAGCCAATCCCCTATTCTTTTCATGTCCTCGAAACGAAGGTCCCAGCCGCCCGCGCCGTAGGCCTCACATAAGGTTCGTTCTCTCCCCAACTGGTTTGCCACGCTTGCAAGTTCGCGAACGGCTCGAACGTTTCCGAACTGGGCGTGCACGTCTTCTCCGTAACGGTTCATCAGGCAATCGATGCCCGGCAGCTGCTGCCAGGCGCTCATTGCCATGTTGTCAGGTACACCTGCGCAATTGGGCCATTCGTGTTCCCAGTAGTGCCCTGTAAAAAGAAGCCCGTTCTTTTCGCAATACCTGTAGTAAGGCCGGGCCCACCTTTCAATGAAAAGCTCAAGAAGAACCTGGAAATAGTTGTGCCGGATCCGCTTCCAATCTCCGACCGGACGCACAAGCGACGGCAGAAAGCCCAGCAAGTCATAGCCCCAGCGTTTCTTGAAAACCGAGGGAAGGTCGCGCGTCCACGGCAATCCTCCCGCCGGGCGTATGTTCGGCTCGTCGGTGAAAGAACCCGGAACGCGCTTCCCGAACTGATCGCCGAGAATGAGCCGGTAAGCCCCTAAAGTGACCTCAAGAAACTTCTCGGTGACCCCGGGATACAGCAGATCCACGTAAGTACGGCCTCCGAACCAAGGAGATCGGGCGGCCCGGCGCACGCTTGCCACCAGGTAGCGGCCGCGGGGCAACCGCTCGCCGTTGCGGACTTTCGCGCTGACGTCCTGATAATCTTCACCCGAAAAAAGGTAGGTCCCGATCCACCCTTCGGCAGGCGGGGGCGGCTTTTCCACCCAGTTGAAAACAAGGCCTCGGCCGCGGGATTCGGGCATGAGCTCAGGGACCAAACCACCTGCAAATCCCGAAGGGTAGGAATTCTCGTCATAAATCCAGATATTCATGTCCAGGCGCTCAGCTTCCCTGAGCGCAGCCTTCCAGAGGCCGAACCATTGCTCTGAGAGGTAGGGCGTCATAAGTCCGGGTCGCGGGTGAACGAACACCTGCTTTACCTGCTGTCCCGCAAGATCCCTGAGAGTCTGCCGGATCTGCTCTTCGGTGAGCAGATCATTCCAAACCCAAAGCGGAGCCGTGCTGTATATGCGCGGCGGCTTTGCAAAGGCCGCCCGCAGATCGAACTTCCGGGCGCCTTCTGCCGGTAAAGAGCCTGCACAAAGAAAAGCCAAACAACCACAGAAAAGTCTTATCAATGCCACGACTTGCCTCCTCATAGCTGTACGAGCCTCTCGATCCCTCGCCGCCCGCAGGCTTCTCAACGTCCAAGACCCACCGTACAGTTGCGGTGCTCAGGGTGCAAGGCCGCCCCGCCCCTCGGTGTATGCGACCCGCGGCCTCCAAGAACCTGTACCCGAAACGGGATTTTCACCAGCCGGGCCTACCGGTTCGTTGACCGATCTGATTTTCCAAGGTAGGGTTGTTTGGATTGGGAGGACTTGACCATGAACGGCAGACCACCACCCGAGCTTGTCACCGAAGCCCTTACGCATTACCGAAAGAAGGTCCAGGCGGCCCCGAAGAAGAAAAACGGCCGTGCGGTTCCTCATGTTATCACCATTGCGAGGGCCTACGGAGCAGGCGGCTTGGCTGTAGCCGGGCTTGTGGGCCGGCGGCTCGACTGCCACGTCTGGGACCGCGATATCCTGGATCTTCTTGCGGATCAGTCACACGGCCACTACCAGGCCGAGATGTTCAGATCGCTTGACGAGCGCGGCCGCGGAGCGGTCTCCTCACTGGTGGCCTCCTGCCTGCGGCGCGCTGACGACGAGACTTATCATTACCTCCTTCACAGGGCCATGGCCCTTATTGCTCAACACGACGCAGTAATCGTAGGACGCGGGGGCTACCTGCTTCTTCCGGATGCTTTCCATGTTTTCATAAAGGCCTCCCCGGAGAAGCGGATTCAAACCGTGGCCGAGCGAAACGGCATTTCGCCGCATGAAGCTAAAAGAATAATTGAAAAAACCGACCATGAGCGGGAGCTCTTCATTAAGCAGCTCATAAGCCATCTCCAAATCCCGGGAGAGAGGCTCAAGAATCCCTTTGACCTTGAGATCTCAACGGATCGCCTCTCTTACGAGGATGCGGCAGCTCTGATCTGCGAGGGGGCTGAGCGGTTTTTCCGCAACCGGGAAACCGTCGGGGCGACGACTTCATAACCGAATGCCGGAGCGATGTGGTCCAATATCGGCCTGACGCTGATCGTTATCGGCGTTCTGTTGGTGCTTCTGGGCCTTGTGGTTTGGTCGGGGGCCTTCTCCTGGTTCGGTAAGTTGCCCGGGGATATCCGGATCGAGCGGGATAACGTGCGTATTTACATCCCGCTTATCTCCATGGCCCTGCTCTCGCTGGCATTGAGCCTGCTTCTCTATATCCTGGGGCGGATCTTCAAGTAACAGGCGACATCACCGAGCAACCGCCTGGTTGCTTAAGGCGCTTCTGTTTCCTGCGGAATCATAGCTGCAAAGCACGAAGTAACGGGCGCCTTCGGGCACTCCCTCGACTTTGAAGCACTCTCGCGAACCCGGTACCTGCGGCGCCGGCTCACCTGAAACATTATCCCCACGCCACCAAGGCGTCCTTTTCCCTGCATCCGCCGCGTAGTCGAACTCGGCGTAGGGAACAATCGGAAGCGGACTGCACTTAAGCCGATATCGCGCTACGGTACCGCCTTTCGAATCGGCCGGCGCCGTAAATGTGACGAGCGCCTTGTTACCTTCCACTCTCACCTTAAGGTCCTGCACGGCTTGAGGGGGACGGCGCTCGGACCGCATGTGAGCCGCTTCGTAGAAAAGCCGGCATGTAGAAAGCACCTGATCGTCTTTTGGAGGGCGGTGGCTAGCGAACATTCCCACCTCATTCGGGCCGCCGCGCAGGTGCCTGGTACGATACCCGCGCTTAGACCCGTAGTACCAAAACTCCCGGGCGCGCTCCAGAAAACTCTTCTCCCCGGTCCAACGGTAGCCCAAAGCGCAGGCATCGGGATAGAAGCGGGTGTACCACCCTGAGTGCACGCATCCCTCGCCGTCTTTTGTATCCGTGTGCTCAAAGGCCCATGGATCCCAAACCATGCCCAGATCAGGCACATCGAAATAGGTGTAATACCAGGTCTGGTGGCATTTCGGACTCAGCATGTACTTTGCACTCATTTGAGCAAAACCGACGACAAAGTCCTCCATGTTTTCATCGCCGAATGCGCGCGCGTAACAATCAGCGGCATGCTGAATGTATACATGCTGCCATGTGCCCCCGAAGCAAACGACCTTCCAAGAACGACCGTCCTTCTGCAAGCTGTCCACCGTGCCGCCTACCGTTTTGTACTTAATGCCGCGCTCGGCCATCCACTTTCTCATGCGCGGCGTGAGAGATTTCAGGGGCATACCCCCGAATCCTCCACCAACTCTGCTGGGGTGAAAGCCCCGCACGTCAAGGGTCGGACTGCGCCATAACGTCTCGGCGCAGAGTTTGCACAAATCGGTTACAAAGGCGTCCCCCGGAACAACGTTATGTACTCTCACCGCAACGTAGAACCCCCGCCCGAAACCGCGAATGCTTCCAATGACGGATTTCCCCGGGGTGAAGTTCCTGAAGCCGCGGAACTCGTTGTCCTTCTGCTCTACATTATCAATGCAAGCTTCAAGCGCGTCTCGATCGCCGGTCAGGCAGTACCAGTCGGCAAGCCCGGCTCCGTAAAAGTGGCAGTAACAGCTTTTGCCTTGGGCCAAGTGCCAAAGATCGCGGCATATCGGGCTTGCGGCGCGCTTGCCCCATGAAGGCCCCCAGCTCAAGCTCCATTTCCGCCGCACGGGCCTGTTGCCCTGCGGCCCTCCCGAGGGAAACCAGATCGCCCCGTCCTTCCAGCGCCAGCCGTCGGTCCGCCAAGCTTGAAGATCTTTGTGATACCGGGCCCAGCCTTCAGCCATATCGAACCAGGCGCGCTTCCCGGTCCGCAGGTACATCAACAGCAAAGCTTCAACACTGTCCGCTTCGCTTTCGTAATGGTTGTCCTCCCAAGCAACGAAGTAGTCGGACTCCACCTGCGGCGGATCGGGAAGCTGCTTCGGCCGCCACTTCCAGCCCCACCGGGCGTAACATGCTTTTTCGTCTTCAAGAGTTCCGAACCTTCCGATCCCCAGCGCGTTGCAGGCGCTGTAGTAGGAACCGGGCGCCAAGACGTAAAGGCGGCTGCGGCAGGCGCGGGCCAGACGCACCGCGGCGGGACCGCTCTGAGGCACATTGAAATCGAAGGTGTACTCGGAGCTGTGATGGCTGCAATCGTAGATCCAGCGGCCTTCCTCAGTAGCCCAAGGCCTGCCTACAGGCCCTTTGCCGAATTTTCTGTCCGGAACCCCTGGAAACGCTTCAGTAATGCCTTCAAGCGAAATCTTCGCGCCTTGAATCGAAAGGGCTCTGGCCGGATCGGTTGCAAAAGTTCGATCGCAGATAAAAACAGAGGCGCCCCCTTTCAGGACCACCCATCCGTCCGATCTTCGACCTACCCACAAAGTCCGCCCTTTTTGTATCAGGCGCGAAGCTGTCGGAATCTCTTGATAGCGGTCGAAATCTTTCAGCCCTTGCACAAGGCGGCACCCGCCTTTCTCAAGGTCGACGGCAAAAGGCTTGTCCGTACCGAAGAGAGCCTGCCGGGGAGGCGAAGCAAGCTGAAGCTCTACCGCGGATCGCTTGACAAGAAGCGCTGTATATTGCTCAGGGTTTGAATTGCAAACCTTATACAAGAGGTGAACCCGCGTTGATCCAGCCCACGCGGTGATCCACGCCTTATATCCTGCTCCCGCAGCGTCACCGGTGAACTTCCCCCGTACTTCGATCGTCACGCGGTAGGGGCCGAGGTAGGCAAGAGATACTTTCTCCGGAGCTCCTGCATGCAACGTTACGGCTTGAAAAGGCGTAGGATCATCCCATGATTTTTTTCCCTTCATGCGGACCAATATGACCTGCGACCCTGAAACAGCAGGTTTTCCCCGGCAGCGGACCCACGCGAAAGGACGAAACGATCCCACCGTACCCACGCAGAACGAAAGCACCCCGGTTTCAACGACCACACCCGACTTTTCTCTTCTGACGGACAGGGCCGGCCTGAACTCCGGCCTGACTTTTTGTCCGCCCACTCTAAGCACGTAGCTTTGCACCGCTCCGGCCGCCAGATCATCGCAGAAGTCGACAAGAATCCAGCGGACGGTTCCGTCCGGTTTTACAACAAGAGGTACGACCTGGCAGGGAAGACGCTTCCCGTCCGTTCGAAAGAGACTGAAAGCATGATCGTAGCCGCCGTCGCTCCTCCGGCTGAAAACCTCTCCAAAAAGCAGCGAGTTCTCAGGGACAGGCAGCCCGCCGGTAATAGGTGCGGCGTGCCTTCGGACACCTGCACTCTCTGTAACTGAAAAGGGGATTTCAACCTTGGCGGGAGAGCCGCGGGCGGTAAGTGCAAGAAGCAGCAGAGAAGAAGCAAGCGCGGTTCTTGAAATCTCGGCCATGGATCACCTCCTTGGTTTCAGCTTCCATTGTGCCGCCGGGAGCAGCTCTATCTCAACAGCAGCATCCCTTGACTGCCCAGACGAAACTCCCTTACCGTGAAACCGAAAGGAGAGTGAGAAGAATGCTTCCTTTGAAACCGAGTATCACAGGTGTAATCCTTTGCTTGGCCCTTAAGACGACTCTTTATGCGGGCGGGCCCGAAACTCTACCTCCCGGGGCCCGAGGCTTGCTTGAGCAGGCAGGTTCCACTGCAAACGAAACGGAAAGGCTCACAGCACTTCGGAAGTTGCAACAACTTCCTGATCTGGCGCCAGATCTTCGCAGGCAATTGGAAACCCTTCTGCGGGAAATCGAAAGGTGGAACAACGATCCGAACCTTTCTTATTTCGGAGGCAAAGTTTGGAGGAAAAAGGACTATCCCTTCGGCATACCCGAGGCTTCGCCTTTTTATGCACTCACCTGCCTGTACCGCGGGCGCATGCTTGTATGGTTGACGCTGGAAAGCGGCTATATCCTGAACAATCCCGAACTGAAGCGCGTTTTCCTGGACAAAGCGGTCAAATTCTTCCGCATCGTTAAAAAAGCATTTCCGCAGAATCCCATTGCGCGCATGTACCTCGGAGAGCCCATTCCCTGGAGGCTTAAGCTGCCCGGCACAAAAGGGGCGCCGAAGTGGGCCGCGCTCATGCGCGAGGATCTCGAGCGACTCAGAATGATCGTCTTGTGGTGGATCCGAAACCGTATGCGGGAGGACGGGCAATACGGCGGGGGTTGGGGGGACGATTGTGAAATGTGGCGCTGGTGGGTGTCCGTTTTGATAGCATTTCAAGATCCCGAGATCGTTGCAGCACAGCGGCGGTTTTCCGAAGCTCTTTTAAACCAGCCGCACATGAAAAAGGGCTACACATCGCGAATGAGCGATGTCGAGCACACCGCCGAAGATTCCGCCGACACCATAACCCCAATGGTGTTTCTCCGGCCCGACGATCCGCTCTGGCGCCGGCGGGCTCTCCGGCTCGCCGAGCTTATGGAAAAGCGCTGGACCGGAATCAACAAGCGGGGTTTTCTTCAATTCAAGAGCTCCTACTTCACGGCGGACCGCGTGGATCTGAATCCGAGGCGCGCCTGTGATACGGTCTATCACCCGAGAGCGGTTCAGCCGGCTTTGCTTCTTTGGCAAAGGACGGGTGATAGGCGTTTAGGGCGGCTTTTCAGCAGGTGGCTTACAACTTGGGTGGACGCAGCGCAAAGATCCGAACGAGGCAAACCGCCGGGAATTCTTCCTTCCGCGATCCATTGGCCGGACGGGAAAGTGGGCGGTCTGGAGCCTCCGTGGTGGGATCCGAGGAATCACAGTGAAGCCACACTTTATACTTGGCCCAGTGCCATGCCTATGATGCTCAACTCCCTGCTTCTTGCGTTCCATATGACGGGAAAGGATTCTTTTCTCAAACCCCTTTGCTCCATGGCGGCATACAGGCTGGCTTATCTCCGCACGGCGAAAAAGACGCCCGCCCGGCCCGGATCGGCGGATTGGTGCGCGTCCCAAATGGACTTCGTGGCTCAAACCGCAGCCAAGTATCGAGTGCTTACGGGCGACGGCAGATTCGATGAGCTGCTCGAGCGCCAGGGCCTTCCCATTCCGGGAAAACCGAGCCCTAAGGACGAGGAACGCATTGTCTCCCGTCTCCTGAGAAACGCTCAGGCTTTGCGTGTCAATTTCCCAGGTTACACAACCGAAGTCCGTTACACGGATAGGGTTTTGCGTTTCCCCGCCCTTTTTGCACCGGGAATGCTCTTTGAAAAAGGTGTCCCCGGAATCCACCGGCCGAACCCACAATTCCTCTATTCTCTTGCAACGGGTGATCCGGGGGACATAGGCTATTTCCCGCTTCAAGCGGTAAGGTGGCTGACACCCCCGAAAGACATCGCCTGCCGCGTGCTGCGAAGGAGCCCCACACACTTCGAAGCCGAGCTCTACCATTTCGGAACCCGTGCACGGCCTATGAAAGCCGAGCTTTACCTCCTTGAGAAAGGAATCTATGAGGTGAACTTAACTACAGCGTCGGGGGAGAAGCTTCGAACCGGAACGCCGCTGCGGGTCACAGGCCCGCGAACCCAAACGTCGTTTGCCCTACCGCCGCGTACCCTTTGCCGCCTGATTGTAACGCGGAAGTCAGGCCTTTAATCGGGTGGCCCGCCTGAGCGGTACAAGCCGGAGGGTGACCTCCTCTGAGCCAGGCCCCGGCAAGCTTCTTGTTCTTCCTTCCTCGTTGTGCGAGCTCGACTTGTGAAATCAACGGCTGTAAGGACCCAGGTTTACCGTTGACCTACCGGGCGGTCACCCCCTAAACTCGAGTATTCCTTTGAAGGGTTTACCCGGAAAGTCGAAGGGGTACGTGTCCTGAGAAAGTCCTTTCATTTCAACCCACGGGTGATTCCCAGGGGATCTCATGACACCCGAAAGTCTTGAGAATTGCTCCTTGAAAACTGCTCTTGGTTTCTTCGGCCTCACAACGAAGGCCGATCCCGGCGATCTGGAACGAGCTTTCAAGGCTCTGGCCAAAAAATTCCACCCGGACAAAAACCTGAACGATCCCCGCGCGGAGCGGCGGTTCGCCCTTATCGTCGCAACCTACTACCGGCTGAAGGAGGCGTTTCAAGCTGAGCCGGGACGCCTCGCCGCGGCCAAAGAAGAGAAGATCACACCGTCACCGCCGTTTCCTCAGCCGGAAGCAG
>CAZGYL010000162.1:0-9646 GCA_964529985.1 uncultured Planctomycetia bacterium
TCTCTAAGACCCAAGGAGCTTGAGAAACGCCGCTGCAAAGGCCGGTAGATCGGGCCAGCCGCGCGAGGTCACTAAGGTTCCGTCAACCACCACGTCTTGATCCAGAAACACTCCTCCCAGAAGCTCGATATCAGGCTTGAGGCCCTTGTAGGCGGTAAGACGGCGCCCTTTTATCGACCGGGCCGTGTATATCAGCATGACCCCGTGGCATATTGCGCCGACCGGCAGTTTGTTGTCCAAGAAATAGCCCACAAGATCGATTGCGCTTTTTTCAAGCCGGATTTCTTCGGGGGCTCTTCCGCCGGGGACAAGCAGGCCCTGAAAGCTTTTGGGATCTACGTGTTCGTAGGGCAGATCCACCTCGATCTGGTAACCCGGTTTCTCGGTGTAGCTTTCGTACCCCGGTTCAAAGTCGTGGACCACAAGTTGCAGGCGCTTCACTGTCTTGGAAGCCACAACAGGCTCGGCGCCGGCTTCCTTAAGGCGGTAATAAAGGTAATAGGTCTCCAGAGCTTCGCTGAACTCTCCGATTGCAATCAGGACCCGTTTACCCTGAAGGTCCCCGGTGGCGGCCGAAGCTACGAGCGCCTGAGCGCCGGCTCCCGCAACAGCTCCCCCTGCGCCGATAGATGCTGCTGTTAAGAATTTTCTTCTATCAACTTTCACGGCTCGGTCCTCCTTCCAGCACCTCAACTCCGCGCTTCTCTCGCGCGGCAGACCCTTTCCTCTATGGTACCTTTGCGGCGTTTCATTGTAAACGGCGGTTGCAGACGGCGGCAGGGCGAGGAAGAAGCCGAACGGTGAGGCCGATATTTATGAGAGGAACCCTTTGCGGATTTCGGGGTTGCGGCGTTTCACCCCCGTATCCGATAATTGTTCCTTTCCGGATTTGCGGTCTCTTGCAGAGGCTTAGGCGGCTGTCGGTGCCCGGAGAGAATCATGAGAAAAGCTCACGCCTTCTTGCTTGCGGGAATCTTGGGAGCTTTGCAGTTCCAGCTCCTCTACGGAGGGGAGTCCGAAAGGCCCGTCGTTTCGATTTTTTACAGCGTAAACAACTTCGGATACGTCAGCCCCTGTGGTTGACCGAAGCGGAAGATAAAGCTGGGCAGTTTGTCCAGGCGAACGACTTTGATTAAAGAGCTGCGTGCAAGCGGCGAGCGCTTTGCGCTGGTGGATTCGGGAGATGCTCTTTTCGGTTCCGTCCCCGAACGCCTCAACCCGTATCGCACAAGGCAGTACGTGGAGAAGGCCAAGGTGATAATCGAAGCGTACAACCACATGGGGTACCAGGCCATGGCGGTCGGGGACACGGAACTGGGAATCGGGCTGGAGCGGCTTAAGGCTCTTGAAAGCCGCATGCGTTTCCCTCTGCTTTGCGCCAACTTGAGGGCTGCAAAAACAGGGAAGCTCGTTTTCAAGCCTTCCGCCGTCCTGAAGGTGGGGGACCTGAAGATCGGCGTTTTTGCGGTCATTATGAACACCCTTGACCCGCGGTTTCTGAAAAGGGTGGCCCCCGGTGTGCGGCTTGAAGACTGTGTTTCCGCCGCGGTCAAGGAGGCTGAGGCTCTGCGGCCGAAGGTCGACCTTGTGGTGGGGCTCCTTCATGCCAACGACGATGAAATCGCGGCCGCTCTGAAGGCGACCAAGGCAATTGATGTGGTGATCGGTCCGCGCTGCCACAACGGCAATCATGAAATGTGGATATCCGAAGACCGTTACATGTTATGGGTGGAAGGCAGGCCGGTTCTCTCAATGGACGGCCAGGGTTCGCGTCTGGGCCGTTTTGAGATCGCTTTGGGGCCGGAAGGACCGCCTTTTATTTCATGGGTCGCTTTTCAAGCGGCCTACGAAAAGAAGGAAGCGGGCGGGAAGCTGACACCGCAGGAGGATAAACTGCTTGCCGATGCCGTACGCCACCACCTTTGCGCCGTTGAAAGCATTCCCATATTCCCGCACTACGCCGAAGCCCCTGAGATAAAGGCCCTTGTGGATCGCTTCAAGCAATCGACACGCTTCGAGTCCATATCCTTTGAACAGGAAACGAAAAAGGCGAAAGAGCGGTATCTGACGGCGGAGACATGCAAGAAGTGCCACGAGGAAAACTACAAGAAATGGCGGGAAACTCCGCACGGCAGGGCCTACGCCACGCTTGAGAAGACAGGAGACCAGTACCGATACGATTGTCTGCCCTGCCATTCGCTGGGTTACGGCGAGGCCTTCCTGAGCGCCCACAAGGTGGGGCCGTACAAGAACGTCCAATGTGAGAACTGCCACGGTACCGAGCCGAGGCACCCTGACGATCCTGAGACTTTTTCCTTTCCGAAGGTATCTGAGATCAGGTGTCTTGTATGCCATAATCCGAAGCACCTTGGAGAACCTTTCGACTTCGCGGAAATGGTGCACAAAGAGACCTGCTGCAAGGTGCCTCTGACATTCGGCATAAAAAAGCCTTCTGCAAAAAGAGCCGGAGGCCGGGAGTAGGACAGGCCGGAGAATCTGCAGACAGGCCTTCGCCGCTTCAAGCGGGAGGATGCCTTTTGTAGCGGCGGAGAATCACTTGCAGGGAGAGAATTCCCCGCAATTCAATTCGTCCTGCGTCGGATCCGGGCCGCATGCCAGGGGAGGCTTGCCGAAAGGAGGCGGTATTTCAGGCCCTCGTGAGAAGAGAAACTGCAGGAGATAAAGGCTGTCACCGAGATCCAGTCGCCCGTCGTCGTTGGCGTCTCCAGCATCAAGGCACGTAAGGTTCACGTTTCCGACACCGTAAAGGAAGTATAAGAGGAAAACGGGGTCCGAAACGGTAATCAAGCCGTCTTGGTTCGGATCGCCGCGGACGAAGGACTCCCGCATGAACGCGGTTAAAGGGAGGACTTCAAGGTACGAACGCCGGTGTATGGAGGTAAGGACATAAAGACGGGTCCCTACGGCACCGAGCCATAAGATCTGATACCTGCTTACAGGCAATTTAGCGACGCTCTCGAAACTTTCAATGTCGTATACCTCAACCTCTTTCTCGCGGCAGTGGATCGCAAAAAGTAGGCCGGAAGAGGCAAGCGCGAATCCGCACTTTGATTCATCCCACCGCTTGACGACTTCAAGAGGATTTTCCGGATCATCCTTAACCGCCACGACCGCATCTGAAGTGAAAAGATACGAGCCGGAGGAGTCGATAGATAAGGTCCAGCCCGGCACCGAGATCGAGCCTTCGTATTGAAGTTCACCGGTTTGAGGATCAAGCCGGAACTGCCGCAGCTTGTCGCTCGATTTTAGGTAGACCCTTTCGCCCTGCGGGTGCAAAGCTAAGCGCACGGACTCCCCGTAGAGCTCGAGGGCGTCCTTCAAGACCAGCGAATCGGCATCATGTACCCCGACGTTCTTGTGCATGTCGGAAGAGCCGGAAACAATGATGTATCGGTCATCTGTAGCCACGATATCCGATACGGAGAAATCCAGAGGGAAGATTCGGGTCATTACGCCCGAGGTCAGGTCTAACTCGGCCACAGCACCGCGGTACTTGCAACGGCAGTTCCTACCTGCGCACTCCGGAATGGCGACGTAAAGCCACTTTCCCGAAGGCGTGACCGCGAGCTTCCCAGGAGCCTCGTCGAAGCGGAATTGGCGTACGATTATTCCGGCCTTAAGATTCACTTTCACAAGCCTTTTCGCATCTTCGCTTGTCGCATACAAATAACAGCCTTCCGGTCCCAACATCGCATGTTTGACTCCGAACGGGAACTCAAAAGGCGTATGTGGTTCACCGGGCTCCCCTGGGTCAGCGCCCAGGGCGACTTCGAATTCCTGTTGCAGTGTGGACCGAAGGCCGTACTGATCCATAACCTCGAGGGTGACTTTATGCGGGCCCGTGACATAGAAACACCACTGGGCCTTAGGATTGTGCTTGAACTCGGTGTCAAAGATCCCGTCGCTGTCCCAGTCCCAGCGGAATTTCAAACGCTCGGGAGGAGTGTGGTCGTCACTGCTCAGCGAAGCATCGAAGTGGACTGTGGTCATTGTGTCGACGCGTGCGGGTGTCCAAGTGAACTTCGCGGTGGGAGGCAAGTTGGCTGCAGATCCTATCGCGGGATTCCGGAAGCGGAAGGCTTTTGTAGAGGAGTAGGTTCCGGTTATTGCATAGACCCACGTGCCGGAGACGCCCACAAAGGCATAGTCCGGAGTATGTCGAAGAGGCAAGGTGAATACTTCGGCCAAATCCAAAGTCGTACCGTTGTAGTAGTAGACGGACGTTAAATCAACGGTGAAAAGAGCGTTGTATTTCGGATCGAAAGCTCCGTCCGCCCAGCCGTGGCCTTCCAGGCGCTTTAGAAATGTGAGCTCGGCTTCGGGTGCTTTTGAGTACGAATAAGCCACGTTTCCACTGAAAAGACGGCCGCCGACCGGATCTATCGTTATGAAGTCGCCTAGATTCTGCGAAGGCTGGGAAATCGAAGGTTCAACGGAGTCGGCCAAAGAGATTGAGCCTTGAGATTGTTGAATTTCAAGCTTTAGTATCTTGCGGTAGATGTCTTTTGTGACAGCGAAGATGACGCGTTGGGAAGGCTCCAGAGTCATTGCGGAGCAGCGTGGGCGAAAGTCGCTTGCATGTTTCTCCAGATCTGCCAGCCGGATCGTCAAGAAACCACCCTCTTCCAAGCTGCAGCCCGAAACAACCAAAATCCCGCCGTCGGTGACGACCATGTCTTTGGGGCTTATATTAACGGGGAATCGACGGACGACCGTCCAACTTTCCCTATCTATTTCAGCTACGTAGCCGTTGTGCGTATCGTCGACCATGGCTGCGTACAGATTTCCGCCGGAAGGGGGGAGGGCGAGGCACAAAGGGTGATAGTCCAGTTCAAGCCGGTCCTCGAAAAAGGAGGTTTCCGTGTTTAGAAGAATGATGCACGGCGGGCGGTATACAGACAGGTAGCACAGCGGCTGTGCGGGATCGAAAAGCACATCGGTCACCTTGCCCGGCAGGGTGAACGCAGGTTCGGGTTTGGTGTAGTCGACCTCTCCTGCGAGAGAAACGTTCACAGGCAGCACCAGATCCTCCACCAATCCCAGCGAGTCCATAACTTGGAGTCTGACCATTTTGGTGCCCGGATATTCGAATTTGTGGTTTGCGACAGGCTCCGAAAGCCAGTCGGTATCGTATTGCCCGTTGTCTTCCCAGTCCCAGCGGAATCGGAGCGCGGAAAGCGGGTCTTGGGGATCGGTGGTATCAGAGGCATCGAACGAGATGGCACTCTGGGTGTCGGGTTGTTCGGGTCGCCATTTGAATGAAGGAACGGGAGGATCGTTCTCGGGCGAAAGCAAGGAGGGATTTTCCAACTTCGTGCCGAGGGTGTGGCCATCGGCGACGGAAAGCACGTACACCCAAGTGCCGTGTACGCCGACAAAGCGCGCGACCTCGAGCACGTCGTACGACCGGAACATCATAAGAGTCGTGTAATTGCAGCAGCTGAGCGTTCCTTCGCGGACACCGAAAAAAACGTTTCTCAGAGGGTCGAACGCCACCGAGAAGACGCCGCTCCGTATGGATCGCTCTTTTGCGCGGGTAAAGTCTTCTCTGGAAACGTCGGATAGTTGAAAGACGTAACCTGAATAATCCATGCAGTATTTGCCGTGCGGGTCTACAAAGACCTTATGGGTTAGCAATGAGCCATCGGATCTGCTTGACTGCCGAATCCTTGTAAACCCGCCTGTTTCGCGGTCAAGACGGAACCTGAAGAAGGAATGCAGACTTCTTACAATTACAAAGTCCTGAGAAGGATGGAGCCCGATTATTGCACCGTCGGATATTTCCACGGAGGAAAGCTTCTCCCCCGTCGATGCTCTGAAGCAGGCCAGTTCCCCTTCATGCAACCCGTTTGAGGCAACAAGCACGTACCCGTCGTCTGTTGCTGCAATGCTCCATGGCCTTAAGTCGATAGCAAAGGCCTTCCGCACCGATAAGCTGTCGGGATCTATCTCGATCACGTGGGGATCGGGCTCTACTCCTCCGGAGGGCTGGTTCCGTTCCGCCTGGTCGGTTGCGACGTAAAGAGTCGAGCCGGAAGGGGGCTGTGCAAGCAGGAGCGGCTTGAACTGGAGCTCGGTTTCATTGGCAATGAATCCTGTTTGTAGGTCTAAGGCGACCAAGCGGGATCTACCGCGGTCAAGGAGGTATACGGTGCCGCGCGTTGAATCAAATACGGCGTCTGCAGCTTCAAACGGGACTTTGAAGGCCGGGTGGGGAACCTTCGGGTCGGAAACCGGGCCTGCTGAGACAAGAACCACTTTGGTCGCTGTACTCATCAGCCCGAACGGGTCCTTTACCTGGAGGGTTACAACTTTCGTACCGGGGAATTCGTAACGGTGAACAAGCAGCGGATCGGGTGTAAAGTCCGTATCGTAGCTGCCGTCGCCGTCCAAATCCCACCTGAAGAGCAGCTCACTGAGAGGTTGCTCCCTGTCGCTGGACAAGCCGGCATCAAAGGTTATCTCTTGAGAAGTGTCGGGAGCCGCCGGCGTCCAGGAAAAGTCCGCCTGAGGCGCCGTATTCGTTTCAGAGCCTACAGCCGGGTTCTTGACACGCAGGATTTTTGTGAAGGATTCCGTGACCGAGAGCACGTAGACCCACTCACCGGCGAGGCCTACGAATTTCCCGGAAGGCGGTACTCGATATGTCTTGTTAAGCAAGAAGGTATTGCCGGCGTAATACGCAAGCTCTTCTTCTCTGACCACGAAAAAGGAGTCTCTCGGCCGGTCAAATGCCACGTCATTGATCACATCGCCCTCCAGGACGGCGAGCACTTGTCCGTCCTCCTCCGGATCACTGGAACAACGGACGACACCGCCATGGTCCGTTATCAAGTACGGCCCGGAGTGATCCAAGAAGATATCAGAGGCACGGACTCCGGAAAATTGGAAGCCGCCGGTATCCGGAAAAAGTTGGCCGGTTTCAGGGTCTATAACTATTTTGTTGGTCGATGACTTGGAACATCTCACCCCGTACAGTGCGTTCTGAGGTTCGTGTAGTTCGAAAGAACACTGGTACTCCGTTTCCATATTTCCAACACGCATGCCGGTGTCGATGCGATAGCACTTGAGCGATTCCGTCTTGCTGCTTGAAACAACAAGATATCCAAGCGGGCTTACGGCCATGTCAAAGGGCGCATCCTCCAGCGGGAACCACCTGTTCAAGACGTTGTACTCCAGATCGAATTCAACGACCTTACCGGCCGTCTCACCCACCGCCAGGCCGATATAAAGAAAGCGGCCGTCGGAGCTTTGGGCGAGGCAACGGGGCCGGCCTGAAAGCCAATAGGTCCGGCGGGCGAGTCCCGTTTCAAGGTCGACGATCTGGAAAAGCCCGCGTTCCTCGTTTATGACAAAAAGCAGCGGCTCCGAGCGGTCGAAAAGGGCGTCGGATACCGGGTAAGGCAGAACGAAGTAGTTGCAAAGCTCGGTAGGCTGACATTCTATGGCTGCGGGTCTGATATGTATCTCCTTTACAGCCTCACAGGCCAGCCCCAGCGAATCCATTACCTGCAGTGTTACGAGCTTGGTCCCGGGAGTGGCGAACCTGTGAGTCTTGGTCGGGGATGCGGAAAACGAAGTGTCAAAGTCCCCGTCACTGTCCCAATCCCACCTGAAACGGAGCTCGGAGAGCTCATCCTCGCGGTCGGTGGAAGCCCCCGCATCGAAGCTCACCGTCGCGGGAGCGGCCGGTGAGGTGGGGGACCAGACGAAGCGGGCCCGGGGCGGTGTGTTCGCCGCCCCTTGCAATGCCGGATTGGGAAATCGACTGATTACGGCGCGCGTGCTCTGGAGAGATGCTACATAGACCCATTCCCCGAATAAGCCGACTTCGGCCGCTCCGTTGGGCACCGTGTAGCTGCGCGGCGAAAGCAAGGTTTTGTCGTTGACCAGATAGACCTTGTTGCCGTAGGCGCAGAAGAGGGCCTTATTCGGTATGTCAAAAGCTATGTCCTTGATTTTCGGTATGGAAAGCTTCGTTACAAAAAGCATATCGTTTTCAAAGTCGCTCGAACTCGTAAAGACGCCGCCCAGACCCGTAAAAAGCAAATGCCCTCCGGGATGCATGAAAACATCTTCGCCGATCGCAGGGTGATCGCGCCTTCTCAGAGGGAGCCCCCAATCGAGCATTCCCGTTGCCGGATTGAGGTCGAAATGGTTGAGGCTCTGCGGCGTCACCCCGAGCGGCATGCAGTAAATTACACGCTGAGAAGGGTGGAGAGCGATCCTCGCTCGCTCCCCGAAGTACAGGCATACCGCTTGTTCGCCCGTCTCAAGGAAGTATGTGGCAAGCCCGCTTCCCTGGCCCGAACCGCAGGAAACCACCAGCATGCCGTAATCAGTTGCAACAAGATCGAAGGGGTCCAACTTGAGGTCTATTTCCCTGGTCTTCCGGCGGGCCTCCAGGTCTATCTCGGCAACGTAGCCCATGTCGCCCTGCCAGTCGTAAGAGTGTTCGCGCACAAGAAGCCCCGCATAGAGCCATTTCCCGTTGGGTGTGACGGCCATGCGCTCAGGCATGTAGGTTGTGGGAATCTCAGCTGAGACCCCACCGGTTCTAAGGTCAATCGCGATAATCTTTTTCTCTTGCTTGCATGACAGGTAAACAAGTCCCCGGGCGGTGTCAAAGGCGGCGTCGGCCGCCTGAGTGTCAAGCGAAGCGACGATTTCCATCGTCTGGCCCAAAGCTCGACCTGTAGGTAAGCAAAGAATAGCAAAAAGAATGAGTTTTACGGGAAGCCTCCCCGGGGAGAAAAAAGGCGCGCGCCCGAAGTTTTCCGGCGCCCACTCGAACTGAAGCGTTCATTTCCGCCTCGCATGCTCCTTATCCTCCCAAGCTTCGATACCATGATGCCCGGCGGATCGAAATATTCCGGTATTTTAAGCCATCATAAACAGCCCGCCTGCGCCGATCAAGGATTATCCGGACTGTGGAGCCTTATCGGTCCCGACCCCCACCCGCCCTCCGAGTGTTCGATCAATATATACATTCGCGGGCGGCTTCAGCATAGACCCGGAGATTTTCAGGCGGTGTTTCGAAGAAGTGATCAGCGCACGAAAGAATGTAGCCGCCGTCTTTCCCTACGGTTTCAAAAAGCTTAAAAACCATGGATCGGATTTGCTCCGCGCTTCCGCTGGTAAGCACGTTGAACTGATCCATGCCCCCTATCAGAGCCAACCTGTCGCCGATCTTAGCTTTGAATTCCCACGGCTCCTGATTTCCGCCGATACTTCTCGGAGCAAGTGTTTCTGACACATCGGCGCCCGTTTCGACGATAAGCTCCTCGATACCCCTCGTCCCGCCGCAAGTGTGGTAGGTGACCTTGAAGCCCAGATCGTGCAGTGCGTCATGAATCCTGCGATCGTACGGCAGGCAGAATTCCTTGAAAATCTCAGGCGAGATGACGGTAGAGGAGGCGGCTCCGCCGCCTGTTTCGATAAGGTCGAACTTCGCCCCTTTCATGGATTCAATGAACCTGAGTTTCTTCTCGCAAAGCGCCGAAAGAAGTTCGTGGACCCAGTCGGGCTTATCGAAGGTTGCGAGAATGAGGTCTTGAATATCCATGAGACACATCGCCGCTAGGATAACAAACTCCCTCCTGGGACGTGCCGGAAGGATTTCCAT
>CAZGYL010000163.1:0-9633 GCA_964529985.1 uncultured Planctomycetia bacterium
CGAAAAGGCGGTTCAACCATGCGGTCATCACCTCGTTGCGGCCCTCAGGACGCCCCCAGATCCTAAGCGCGAAGTTACAGGCTTGGCTGCGCCCCAGGCTTCCCGGCGGACGGTTGACTAGCCGCATGGGCCTCCACCACAAGTATTCTCCATACAGGAAACTTCCGTCCGGTTTGCGCTGCCGGAGCAAGCACCGAATCGCACCGCGCACCATGCCCTCGGGCACCTTCGCTCCCACTTCCTGCGCTTCTTTAAGCGCAACGAGCACCGCGGCGGTTACGAAGCTCGGTGAAGTACCGCTCGGGTGGCGCGTATGGGCTTCAAAGTCATAGTAAGCCCAGCCTCCGCCCATGCATTCGTAACGCCTGAGCATGTCAATCTGCCCGCGGATAAGCCCCATGAGGGCCTGCTTACGCCGGTCGGATCGCGCTCTAAGGTACAACCGGACAAGCCCCTGGATTCCGTACGCGTGTGCCCAGACGTTGTAAATCGTATCCGGCGTCGCGCGCTTGACATGAGGCAAGTGCTCCAGCAGATACCGCTCGGCGCGCTCCAGAGCCCGCGGAACCCCTCCGACGCCCTCTCCGGCCTCGCATAAAGCCATCACGCACAAACCGGTCACCGCCGCCCGAAAGGCCTGGTGCGCTCCTGGAACCGGCGCATAGATATTCACGCCCTTGGTATTTCTAGGCGAACCCCAAGAGCCGTTCGGGTTTTGGTTCTCCAGCAGGAAGCGAAGCCCTCTCTGCACGGATCTTTCAACTGTTTCGGGAAGCGGCGGCTTAACCGCAGGAGCTTTCGGAAACCGGAGAACCCGAGGTGAGGGATCAAGCGGCGGCGAGCCCCGGAGACAAACGGCTTGGGCCGCAAATAAAGCCGACAAAACAAAGATGCTGCTCGGTCGGATCACTTCTCGGCCTCCGGCTTCTTGAGACTTACAACCTGGCCTGCTTTGAGCCCTGAGAGGATCTCCACTTTGCCGCCGGACTCTTTTCCCACTCGAACACGCTTCTTAAGGAACTTACCCCCAGCACCCCGCACGTACACGTAGGCGGTATCGCCTTCGGTAAAAACAGCCTCCTTGGGTAAAACAAGAGCGCTCTTTCGTTCGTAACAAATCACGTTCACGCGGCACTGCATGCCGGGGACCACCTTATCCGCACCGTGCAATGCGATCTCGCAGTCGAATTTTCCGGGCTGCTTCGGCACCATTCCTACGGATCTCACAACTCCTTTTATTACACGGTCGGGGAACCCGACAGGCACCACCTCGGCCTTCATTCCTTTTGAAACGAGGTGAAGCCTTTCTTCCGGTAGTAACGCACGAACAATCGGAGTCCCCCTTGCAACGAGGGTCATGAGAACCGAACCGGGCTGAACGGCGCTTCCCGGCTGCAATCGGTCCCCGCCTGCGCCCGGACCGCTCCAAGCTCCTCCCCGGAACGAACCGTAATAAACGATTCCTTCAAACGGAGCCTTGACGATCATTGCCTTGCGATCTGAAAGCAATTCGTTCAACTTGCGTTCCGCTTCTTCTCGTTCCCGCCGTTTCGCTTCCAGCGCCCGGCGCTTCAGCTCAACCTGTCTCGGAAGTTTGGTTTGGGCGTCCTCCCACGCTTCGGCAGCCTCGCGCGCCGCTTCTTTGAGGTTTTTCTCCTCGCGCGGCAGTGTCACCTCAAGCTCCCGCTCACAATCCAGGCGCGTTCTTTCGAGGCTGAATTTTGCAGCTTCCACATTGTTGCGCTGCCTTTTGAGCACAATCTCCTCGGTTTCTTCGGTGAGCTCATCCTCACGATACATTCGTTCAAGTTGCTTGAGCTCTTCCTGCTGGTAAAGAAGGTTCCACTGGGCGCGCTTAACGGAAAAAAGCGCCGCTTTACGCCTGAAAGGCTTGTCCACGGCCAAAAACCGCCGCAGGTCTTCTTCGGTTTCGCGCTTCCTGCGCTCAAGCGCTTCGAGTTGCTCGGGCAAATCCCTCTCCGCCGCTTGAAGCTCCTCCCGGGCCTGATCGATCCCCAGATCAAGCTCTTTCAGATTCCTGCGCGTTGCCTCAATGGCCCTGTCGATCCCTTCGGTATCCAGAGCCAAAAGCAGCTCACCGCGCTTAACCCGCGCCCCGTGCCGGGCGGCGTCCAAAACCTTAAGATCGCTCCACCGTTCGGGTCTGACCACAACCTCATAAGACTCCGAAGGTAAGAAAACCCCTCCGAGCTCCAATTTCACGCGGAACGGCTCTCTCTTGACTTTCGCGGTGGGAAGCTGCTTTCCTTCCCCCCGAGCCTCTGCGCTCACAACCGATACGGCAAGGCAAGAAAGAACGAACACTACACCTGCCGAACTCATGCTGCACTTTTTCATCGATTTACCTCACAAGAGCTCCAGTAATTGCTTCTCCTCGCTTTCAATGTATCGGTACGCTGCAAGCCGTACCGCCAGACCCAAGCAAAAGCTCGGCCTTGTTCATATCGGACGCGTTTCTTCTACCGGCATAGGGGAAGGCGCCCGGCTGCTTCCTTTATCCTCTCTGAAAAAGGTCCTGAGCGGATTCTCTGGAGAATCGACTCAAGAAGATCGCCCTTTCTTTTGCGCTTGAGTGAAGAAGCGCATGAAAGAAGAGCTTCTCCCAGCGCATCCCGCAGCGTTCGGGGCACTTCAAGCTTAAGGAGCACCGCTGCAGCTTCAGGCCCGCCTATCCGGCCCAGTGCACTTATTGCGGCCTCGGCCAGCTCACGGTTCCTTGAAGCTGCAAGAGGCGCAAGAAGCGACGCTGCGTTCCTGTCGCCCCGGTCCGCAAGCGTTGTTATTATCCCTATTTTCTGCCTATAATCGGCTTTACCCAACGCTTGGTGAAGCGCCGCGTCCACTTCCCCGTACGGCAACCCTTGAAGCGTCAGGCGCGCCATATGGGAAAGCACAGGATCGGTGAGATAGCGCGCAACAACCGGAACGCAGGCTTTCGATCCGATCCGGCGCAGCAGTTTGAGAACAAAGCGCTTACCCGGAACGCTCGCTTTCGGATCTTTAAGGACCAAAAGCAACCGCTCTTCAACCAGGCGAATCGCCGTAAGCGGAAGAGATCTTACATTCTCCTCCAACCCGGCAAGCGGTTTCCTGTCGCCGGTCCAATCATAGGAGGCCACACGAGCGAGAAGCTCATCGGGAACCAACTTACGCGCGTCGTATTCCGGCAGCAGTCGTATGCGGATATTCCGGTAAGCAACCGGTCCGTGATCCCCCTGCAGCATCAGCGGGCCCGTAGGTTTTTCGTCGTTGAACATCGCGGCGCGCGTCGGACCGCTCACTTCTTCATCTTCGTGAATGAGTATCCCGTTGTGCACCACGCGCAAGAACTTTGCATTAGCGGTTTTCTTACCGCTTGAGTCGAATCGAGGCGCTTGAAAAACCACATCATAGGCCTGCCATTTCCCCGGAGGGCGGCAGGCGTTCACCCTGGGCGGCCGCCCTTCGAATCCGCGGCCGTTCACCCACCGCTGGTAAATGCCTCCGCAATCTCCGAATCCCACCTTCCGTTTCGGAGCGTTGCGTGACGCATCCCAACTGTCGAGGATCTGGATCTCGTAACGGCCCATGAAGTACACGCCGGAGTTCGAGCCGCGAGGGACTACGAACTCCACGTGCGCCTCACAATCGGCATGCTCAAGCTTGCTGACCAAGTTGACCGTCCGGCCCCGCCTACCGTTTACAAGAACGCCCTTCCCTTCACGCCACGCAAACCGGCGGTCGTTCTTCGGATCAAGCGCTACAGAACCGACTTCTAGCCATTCTCCGGTAGGCCGGCGCCATGCGCTCAGACCGACGCCTCGGATAAGCTCGATCCAACCTTTCTGCGCACCTCCAAGCGGAAGGCACCAGAGAACCGCCGCTGACACGAAAACGAGGCTGTGAATCTTAGCAGTCCAACGCATCGCCGCCTCTCCGCATCAAAGAGTCCATGGTTCGCGGTACGAACGACCCAGCAAGGCGCTCGCCCCGGGGTCCCCGATAATCTCTTCACGCTCCGGATCCCACCTTATCTTCCGGCCGGTAAGCATTGCGATTTCACCCAAAAGACCGACGCTTATCGACCGGTGTCCCACCTCGGCGGGCGCCACAGGCTGCTTCCTGCTTCGCACGCAATTCAGAAAGTCCTGTTTGTGATCGTTGCTGACGTAAAGGTGGATCCCGTTGGGTGGAATTTTTTCTTGAAGCAGAGAAAGAGGATCGGCCTGAAGAACTCCTCTCCGGACATAGATCCAGCCGTTTTCTCCGTACCACTTCACGCCTTGAAGCACCTGCGTGTTGTTCGCAACCGTTATTGTTATGCCGTTTGCGTACTTGCACGTGAACTTGTAGTGCGTGGGTGTGTTCCACAATCCGTCTTTCGGATAAACACCGCGGCCTTCAACTTCAACGGGACCCGTGTATTCCAAGCCCAAGCCCCAGTGGGCGATATCGATGTGATGGCCGGCCCAGTCGGTAAGCTGCCCGCCTGAGTAGTCCATTATCCAGCGCCAGTCCCAGTGGCAGTTCCCCCGCCCGAAATCGCAGTAAGGCCGCCACGGCGCTGGGCCCAGCCAGAAATCCCAATCCAATGTCTTTGGAACCGGAATCGGCGGCTGCGGCGGACGCGTTCCTCCTGTAGGCAAGCCGACCTCCACTTTGAGAATCTTCCCCAGAACCCCGTTCCGCACCAGCTCGCAGGCTCGGCGGAACCGCCAGTCAGACCGCTGCTGGCTCCCGGTCTGCCAAACGCACCCGTACCGGTTAAGCGCCTCAACCATTGCCCTTCCTTCGCGGATCGAGCGCGCGAAAGGCTTTTGCCCGTGGATGTCAAGCCCGGCTCGGGCGGCGTAAATAACAGGTATGGCGTGCCAGTGATCAGGCAACGCGGTGAAAACCGCATCAAGGTCGCCTCGATCTATAAGGTCGCGGAAGTCGAGGTAGGTCTTGCAGTCTTTGTTCTTGTAGTGCCGGTCCACAATACGCTTTGCATTATCGCGGTGCGTCTTGTCCACGTCGCAAACCGCAACGACTCTCACTTCCCGCTTGCCCAGGAAGCCGTACAGGTCGCCCGTTCCCATTGAGCCGAGGCCGATTCCTCCCATGACGATCATGTCGCTCGGGCTTACCGCACCTCGCGCACCGAGCACTTTTGCGGGAACCACAAAGGGAAACGCCGCGGCGAACGCGGCACCGCGGGCCAGAAGACTTCTCCGACTGAAATTGACTTCATGCGTCATGCCGAACTCCTCTCCATTTGCTCAAGCCGCTTGACTTTTTCTCATCGTAACTCTTCGGCTCTCGGCAAGAAAGAGGCGCAAACTCATGGCCTCTGCCTTCTCGGAGCGAATTGTGGGAACGGGAAAGTAGTTTCTGGATGAGGAACTCGCCTATTGGAGTGCGGCCAGTGCAGAGTCCACCCCCGCTGCAGGTATCGGCAATCGAACACCTGCGCACTCCCGCGTGCCGGGGGGGTGGCCCGGTTCCCCGAAAAACCAATACGTCCACGCCTGGAGCGTGTTGAGTTCTCCGGTGCCAGGCGGCGGCCACACGGCCCCGGAGCCCGCAAGATCATGCCACAGCTTACGGGGGGCGATCACCTTAAGAAGCCCCGGAACCGCGCTACATTTCACCTCGACATTGCAGGTGATATCCAACGTATCAAGGAAAGCTTCATCCTCAGGCCGGACATAAAGCATGTAAGGCTCGTTCAGGAAACCGCAAACAGAGGAGAGATTTTCAAAGACAAGCCTCAGGTCCCCCCCGTACTCATCAGTACAAAGCGCGGGGCTCCCGCAGCCGAACTCCCAGGCAAGCGGCCGTGCGAGCAGAAGATAAGAAACGCACACACGATCGCGAAACAAGACGACTAAGAAAGCTTCGCGGCGTTTCTTTGCGCGCGCCAGAAGCGCCCCGTAGTCTCGTTCATTTTTCACAAATCGTACCGCCCGCCGTGAAGCAAGCGCATAGAGCGAAGGCAGATCTTCCTCGGTTGCAAACCGCACAGGCGCACCGCTGAGGTCCGCACCCCTGTGAACCGAAACAAGCCTGCGCCTTCCCACCTCCACCATGCCCAAGGCGGATCTCAAGCGCCTGCAGCGGGGACCGTACAGCAAGCGCGCGCCTTCCCTACGGGCCTCGGCCTCGCAAAAGCGCATAAGTGCTTCAAACGCCTTTTCTTCACCGCTTTCAGCACACGCGCAAAGAATTACGGAAGCCTGGATAGGCTTGCCGCACGTAAAAAGCTCAACAGAACGCAGCGCAGCCAAAGCGATTACAGGACCTTCGCCCACAACCACGTACCACTTAAGCGCGTTCGGTTCAAAAAGGAGCCTTCGATATTTCTCTCTGGTCTCGGCCCAGCGTTCCCCTATGATTCTTTTCAGAAGGCCGAGCATCGCCGGCCGGTCTTTTGCGCCCGCAACCCGTATCTTCACTGCAGGAGAGCCCACGAAAGCAAATATCCCAGCCGCCTTCCGGTAAGCCGGAGGAGTTCGCTCGTGCGTCTCATGGCTTCCTCAAGTGTAATAGGTCCCCATACCACCGGAAGAAAAGCTACAACACCGTTTTCAACAAGGCGTTCCGCTTCAGGCTCAATGCGTCCTGCAACCGCCACAGTAGGAACTCCCAGAGAAGCAGCCCGCCGGGCTACCCCAAGCGGGACCTTGCCTTGAAGCGTTTGAGCATCCAATTTCCCCTCGCCGGTTACGACCACATGAGCTCCGGAAAGCTTTTCGTCAAGCTGAACCAGTGAAGCCACAGTGTCGAAACCGTCCACGATCCGGGCATCAAAAAGAGCAACCAGAGAAGCAGCAACGCCGCCTGCAGCCCCTGCCCCCGGCTCTTCAGCTACACTGCGGCCCGTTGCAGCCCGAAGAACTTGTGCAAGACGGCGCAATCCTTCATCAAGTGCGAGAACCGCTTCTCGGTCGGCCCCTTTCTGAGGCGCATAAACAAACGCAGCTCCTTTCGGGCCGTAAAGCGGATTCCGTACGTCGGTGGCCACCTCAAACTTAACGGTCTTAAACTCCCGGGGTACTTGTGAATCGTCGATCCTCTCTATTTCTCTAAGGGACCTTCCGACCGGGGGAAGCGCCCTTCCTTGCGAGTCCAAAAAACGGACCCCGAGTGCAGTTGCAATCCCCGTTCCGCCGTCGTTGGTCGCACTTCCCCCCACCGTAAGAACGATTCTCCGAGCCCCCCGTCTTACAGCTTCCTTGATAAGTTGACCGGTGCCGTAAGTGGTCGTCTCAAGCGGGTTGCGTTCGGCTTCGGCGAGAAGAGGAAGGCCTGAAGCCTGAGCAAGTTCAATGAGAGCTGTCTTGCCGTCAGGCAGAAGAAGAAACCACGCTTTAACAGGACGCCCCAGGGGGTCTGACACCTCGCATTGAACCTGCTCGCCTCCCACAGCCGCATAAACCGCCTGGAGCGTTCCCTCGCCGCCGTCTCCAACAGGAACGACTTGCACTTCCCAATCCGGGCATACCTCAAGGAGCCCGCGGGCAAGGGCGGCCCCTCCTTCACTCGAGCTGACAGACCCTTTGAAGGAATCAATCGCGATAACCGCCCGAACTGCGATCCCAGCCCGCTTTCCGGGTTTCACACCCGCCGCCTTCCGCCTCTCACCGGGGTTCATCAAGCCCCTCCATTGCTTCTCGGCGAACCCAAACAAAAGCGATCCGATCGATCTTTTCTTCGGGCAACCGCACTTCTTTCCCACCGGCCTCCAGGTAACTCCTTCCGTCCGGCGACAGAAGGACATGCCACAATCCGTCGGCTTCTTTCAAGAAAACGCAGACGTCTTTGGATCGCACGAAAGCCGCTGCGCACGTAGTTCCGGATCGCCCCAGCGGCCCTGAAGCCAAGAGATACGGTCCCTCCGACCTGCCTGCAACAGCCATGCGGTACGTTCCGACCCGCCCGTCGAAGACAAAAAGCACTGTTTGCCCGCCGGGAAGGACCGGTCCCGCCGCAACACCGTCACCCAGGACCAAAGCCGGTTCAGGCTCCGGAAAGGCATTCGGATCCGCACTTCTTGAAGCGACCACAAACGATCCCTTCCCCTGAGGTTCGCTTGCAAGCAAGAGAAACGTTTTCTTTTCTTTCTCGTAGATAAGCTGCGGATCGGAAAGCCTCAAGCGCTTGTCGTCTGCGATTTCGACCGCGGTAAGGTTCCCGACGCGCAGGCCCTTTCCAAGCTTTCCCACCGCTATCTTCCCCCCGCAGCTTACAATCAAGTAGATACACCGGGCGCCACGACAAAGGGAAAAGTCGTCGATCTTTTTCTGTTTGAACGTTCCCTCGACCGGGACTTCCGCAACCCTTCGCCACGTAACGCCCTCATCGGACGAAACCGCGCCCTTCAGCACCCCGCCCTTCAGATACAACCCGACCAGCACCTCGCCTTCTGAAGGCTTATCGAGACTTTCAAACGGCCCTCCGGGAAGCTGCCCCGACCCGCCGATTCCGAGCCGAAAGAGCGTCAGGCTCAAAGGTGCGGCGGGCACGGCCTCAAGATTCATCCCCAAAAACGGTAAGGTCTCGATGCAAACTTTGCTGTAAAGACTTTTCTTTTGAAAATCGAGTTCTGCGATCCAAGGGACGTCGGCGGGCTTGTTCGCCGCCTCAGGATCAGGGTGTGAGATGAGGAACACTTCCCCCCGGCCGTCCAGCTCGGCGCCCGAAAGCCGGACCTTGATCCGTTTCCACCTATCGGTCGGGTTCAAGACGGCAAGAGTCAGGGTTTGACGATCCTTGGTCACCGCTGCGACCACGTCAAGAGGGCCGGTATCACCGCTCACACCCACGCCCACGGATCCGAAGCTGTGTCTGAAAAGCGCCAAAGGAAGGGCTGAGGTTTCAAGTTCGGCCGCGCACCGCGTCGTTTTCACAGCACCTATAACGTTGATCGTCTGGGCGAAGTTCGCCATATGTATGACACGTCTGTTGCGAATCATCTCGCAAAGAGCGGCGGCCACACCGAGTCCGTCCCTCCACCTGTACTGCACTCCGTAAGGCCCATACACATGCGGCCGGCCCTGCCAGCTGTAATTCCACTCGTCGAGAGCGATCGGGATCTTTATTACATCTCCGCCGAACACGGCCCGGCACGCTTCACGATGAGCGAGCACTTTTTTCCGCACGGCTTCACGCATGAATTCAACATGTTTGAGCACGTCAGGCGAAGTCTTGCAGTAGAAGTGTTCGCTTAAAAGGGTCATGGCGCCCGACGCCTCCCGCAGCATGGTCCTGCTCCATGGGCCGCTTGCACCCACCGCAACGATGCGAATGGAGGGATCCACAGCGCGCATCGCCTCAGCGAAACGCAGGTGTCTTTTCACATATTCCTTCAGCGGAACATGTCCCAACTGCCAGGAGCCGTACATCTCGTTTCCAATGCCCCACCAGCGGACACGGTAAGGCTCGGGATGCCCGTTTTCCGCACGCTTTGCACCCCACTCGGTGTCAGGAGCGCCGTTTACGTACTCAACAAGCGCGGCCGCCGTTTCGGCCGTGCCCAAGCCTGCGTTCACCACTATGTAGGGCTCGGCGTTCAGTATGCGCACCAGCGTCATAAATTCATCGACACCGACATCGTTTTGATCAAAACCCGGCCAAGCCGGGTTCTTAAAA